>JANQFM010000654.1 GCA_028277865.1 Acidobacteriota bacterium | reverse complement strand
CAAGTCTTCGTCCACGCCGTGCTGGATGGCCGCCGCGATCTGGACGACCTGCTGCAACGCCGTCTGCTGCGCTAACCCGTGAGAAATCCGGGCTAAGGGCTTGCTCAAAAATTCGGTTCCGAATTTCGCGCCTGGATTTGGGGCGGATGTGTCGGCAAGCTGACTTCGCTTGGATAGCTTGGCTCAATTGAGTGCAATGCTGACTCTGCCTGATAAGGAGGAGGCCACAGAGCCTTTTTCTCCCCTGTTCCATGATCTCTGCTTCCAGTACCTCCTACCCGCACAGCACCGAACCCCCGTTCACGTTGAGGATCTCTCCCTGGACGTGCGAGGCCAGGTCGGAAGCCAGGAACAGGACCGCTGAGGCAATCTGCTCCGAAGAGGCGATCTGGCGCAAGGGAGTGGCTTGACGGACGGATTCGCGGAACTTGGGGTTGGAAAAGCATTCGCTGGTCATATCGGTTTCCACCCAGCCGGGCGCTACGCAGTTGACCCGGATCCCTTCCGGCCCCAGTTCAGCCGCCAGCGACTTGGTGAAGGCGTGGATGGCGCCCTTGCTGGCGGCGTAGTGACTGTGAAAGGCTTCGCCCCGCTGGCCTGCAGTGGAGCCGACCAGGATGATGTTGCCGCTGCGGCGTGATTTCATGTCGCGGGCTGCGAAACGGCACAGCCAGAAAATCGACTTCAGGTTGACATCGATCGTTTCCTGCCATTGCTCCCCTTCCATCTCGTCGATGGGTGCCCGCTTCCAGATGCCCGCATTGCCGACAACGATGTCGATGGGACCCAGTTCCTCGCGGGTCTGCTGGAAAAGTCTTTCGAATGTCTCCTCAAGGCGCACGTCTCCTCGGACGGTGATGGCTTCTCCGCCGTTGGCCTGGATCTCCTCCTTCAGCTCCCGCGCCTCGGCTTGGCGGCTTTGATAGCTGACGGACACGCGTGCGCCGAACTGGGCCAGCTTGCGGCACACGTCGCGTCCGATGCCTCTTGATCCGCCTGTGACGATGGCGGTTTTCCCTTTCAATTCAATAGGCATTTTTGAGTTCCTTTCCTTATCGAAACATCAACGCCAACTTCGTCCAATCGCCCATAAAGCCACTGCCGCGGCACAAATTGATATCGGCCTTTTGTCTTTCGTCTGCCTGGCGCAATCTTCGGACCTGCTCGCCTGTGAAGGGAAATCAAGCATACCACTTTCGGCCTTTGACCCGCGCGCAGTTTCAGGAGCCCGGCAGTCGGCAGCAGGAGACCGATCCAGGTTAGACTTCGGATTCGTGAAACTGTCGGACTTTGACTACGACCTGCCTCCGGATCGCATTGCTCAGCAGCCCTGCCCTGTGCGCGACCAGTCCCGATTGATGCTGCTTGACCGGCACACCGGCACCATTGAGCACCGCCGTTTTCGGGACTTGCCCGATTTGCTGTTGCCGGACGATTTGCTGGTGCTCAACGACAGCCGAGTCATCCCGGCTCGGCTTTTCGCGCACTGCAGCGGCCGCGCCGGGCGTGTGGAGGTCTTGTTGCTTCGCCCCACAGAAAAACGGGTCTGGCAGGCTCTGGTCCGTCCCGGAAAGAAGGCGCGGCCGGGAGACCACCTGGTTTTCGAAGAAGGTAGGCTGGAAGCCGACGTCCTGGAGGGGCCGCCCCGGAGGGCCCGGTTATTGCGCTTCAGTTGGCGGGGAAGTTTCGATAAGCAACTGGAGCGCTTGGGGAAGGCGCCCTTGCCTCCCTATATCAGTCGACCCCGAGGCAGCACTCAGCGAGATTCGCAGCGCTATCAGACCATCTTCGCTCGCCAACCCGGCTCGGTGGCGGCGCCCACGGCCGGCCTGCACTTCACCTCCAATCTGCTCAAGCGGCTGAAGACCTGCAGGATTACGCTTCACGTAGGATACGGAACTTTCAAGCCCATCCAGGCCGAAGAGGTCCAGGCGCACGAGATGGAGCCGGAGCGATTCTCAGTTTCGGCAGAATCCGCACGCACAATCAACCGGCAGCGAAACTCGCCAGGTCGGATCATCGCAGTCGGAAGCACCAGCGTCCGAGTGCTGGAGCACCTGATGGCCCGTCACGGAACAATCCAGCCAGGCGGCGGGGAAACAGATCTTTTCATCCGTCCCGGATTTCGCTTTCAGATAGTGGAAGGAATGGTGACCAATTTCCATCTCCCCCGATCGACCCTGCTCCTGCTGGTGTCGGCCCTGGCCGGCAAGGAGAAAATCCTGCGCTGCTACCGTGAAGCCATCGAAAAGGGGTACCGCTTCTACAGCTACGGCGACGCCATGCTGATCCTGTGAGCAGTTGCCAGTTGCCAGTTGCCAGTTGCCAGTGAAGAGTTTGAATTGGATGGGCTGACTTCTTGCATGGCGCTGGCACGCACTCGTTGTTCAGCCGGTTTGTCTTTGGAGAGCTTTAAAAGAAGATCAGCGTCTGCATGAAGTCAGCTTGACAAGCGCAAAAGAAGGTCAGATTCATACTGCCAACTGCCAACTGCCAACTGCCAACTGCCAACTGCCAACTGCCAACTGGCCGACCGCTACGTGACCCCGAATTCGCGCAGCATGAATTGGTAGAAGGGGTCCCTGGCGTATTCCCGGACCCAATTCAGCGAC
>JANQFM010000652.1 GCA_028277865.1 Acidobacteriota bacterium | reverse complement strand
TGGCTGCTCGACATGGACTACCGAGCCATCCGCACCAGCCGCTACAAGTACATCCACTGGATGCAGCACCCCGACGAAAACGAGCTCTACGACCTGCAGAAAGACCCCTACGAGACCCGCAACCTTTTCGGGGCGGCGGGAATGGAAGCGATTGAGTCCGAGCTTCGGGAAAGACTCGCAAGTGCCGTGCTCCACGCCACCGGACTCAAGACGACGCCCGAGTAGAAACAGATGACGCCTCCGAAGAGCGTTTGCTGAAATCTCAATCTCTGGGGGCAGGGTGCATTCCAGCAAATGACGGGACTCGACGACGAAATCCAGTTGCTGATGAATGAGGACTGATCGCGTCAAGCGGCAGTGCCGCACATTTCAGGCTCGGCTTCCTTTACGAAGAGGATCCCAGCGGCCCTATCGACGATTTGAAGCGTCAAACGCGAAGAACGCCCCCAACGGCTAAGCCGACTTCTCGGCGAGAGACTTATCGAAAACTCCCTGGGGAACCCGTACAACCTTCCTGGGGAGCATCGCGTCTAAGCCAGAGAAAAGGAGCTTAAAGTTGGACAGTTTTTTTCAGGATCTCCGCTTCACCCTTCGCACCTGCAAACGCGAGCCGGGCTTTACGCTGGTTGCCATTCTCATCTTGGGCCTCGGGATCGGGGCAAACGCTACCGTCTTCACGGTCGTCAACGCGATCTTGCTGAAGCCCCTGCCCTTCGATGATCCGGACAGGCTGGTCTGGATCTATAACCTCGATCGGGACAAAGGACTTTCGGCCACCACCACCCGCGTGACGACCTTCGAAGGCCTGCTCGAAGTCGACCAATTCGAGGAACTGTCCTCCTACAATGCATTCTTTGGCAGCGGCAGCTACACCCTCACCGACCGGGGGGATCCTGAACGCCTGGTGGGAGTCGAGGTGGCTCAGAACCTGTTCGGACTTCTAGGGCTGCGACCTGCCCAAGGACGGTTTTTCAGCCGCGAGGAAGGCCTGCCCAACGGCCCCCGAGCGGTCATCCTCAGCCACAGGCTGTGGGCGGGACGCTTCGGCGCAGATCCCCAAATCCTGGGCCAGTCCATCCAACTCAACCAACAACCATTCGAAGTGGTGGGCATCATGCCGGCCGACTTCGACTTCGCATCCGTCTTCTCGCCCGGCGTGGACGTCGACCTCTTCACTCCCCTCGTCTACGACGTGGTGCGCAACTGGGGAAACATGCTGGCGGTGATCGGCAAGCTCAAGCCGGACGCCTCGCTGCAGGCAGCTGCCTCGGAATGCGATGCGGTGGTGCAGAAGCTCTATGAAACCGATCCCAATTGGGGTAGGGGCTACAAGGCCCAGCTAATGGGTTTGAAAGAGTATGTCAGCGGGCGGGTCCGGCCGGCTCTCATCGCCCTGTGGTGCGCGGTCGGCTTCGTCTTGCTCATCGTCTGCACCAACCTCTCTAATCTCCTGGTGGCCCGCGCCGCTGCCCGCAGCAAGGAAATCGCCATCCGCTGCGCCCTGGGCGCCGGTAAGATCAGGCTGATTCGGCAGCTGTTGACGGAAAGCTTGCTTCTCTCCGTGCTGGGCGCCGCGGCGGGACTGGCCATCGCCTGGTTCGCTATCCGATACCTGGCAGGCTTGGAGTCGCTGAGCATTCCGATGATGATCCAACTGAGCCTGGACGCCACAGCGCTGGCCTACACTGTGCTGGCGACCGTGCTGACCGGATTGCTCTTCGGCCTGGCGCCGGCCCTGCAAGCCTC
>JANQFM010000128.1 GCA_028277865.1 Acidobacteriota bacterium | reverse complement strand
CTTCTCCCTCCAAGGACTCGCTACCCGGCGGTTGGCCAACCTTACCGGGACGGGATTCCCACCCGCTCGAATACGCGACCTTGCCCGGCCGCACTAAGTGCTTGAAAAGCAAGGATCTCAGAACTACAAAACCGATGGCTTGATATGTGCGGTTCGAGTCGGTGGAATCAAATGAGGCGAGATCTCAAGGTGCGGTGAGTTTGAGCAACTGGCCAGGACGGATATCTGCAGCAGCCTCGGCTGATTCAACAGCGAGCGGCTGATAGTCTTCCCGCAGTTCGCCGCTGCGCCGACTTTTCCAGCCCTGCTCCACGACCGTCCGGACTTCGTGGTTGGGCAGGAAGGCCTTGAGGCCGCGCGGCACCGATTCATCGAGTAGAACTTTCACCAATTGCCGCCAATGCCGCCCGACTTGAGGACTCGATGAAGGCAACCGCCTGCTCGCGAGTCACGGACGGGAATTGTTCCAGGAATACATCCAGCGGATCCCCCGCCTCCAGATGATCGATCAAGGCCCGAACGGGAACCCTGGTCCCCCGAAAGACCGGCGTCCCATGCATGATCTCAGGGTCGGAGTGGACCACATCCGCCACAGCCACCGTCTCGCTCATAGCGTCCATTGTACTACTGCTGGGGCTGATGGGTTTGCTTTCGGATCAGCCCTGCCTGAACGGAATCCGTTGCTGCAGCTGCGAGGCCACTGGAACCTCAAAATCGAAGGTTTGATTGGATCAGTCGACGAGCAGAAAAGTGGTGGGCAAAAAGTGGGCAAAAACTCCCGAACAAGGGGAAAAACCAGGGACCAAGACGACCGTAAATGCTTGAGCAGCAAGGACGAGCCATTATCTCTCTAGACTCCGGAACCAAAGGCCGCAGGTTCGAATCCTGCCGGGCGTACCATTTCTAAGCCTTTCAGTTCCAATCAATTGCAAAGTTCCTCGGACCCAGCTTCACGCCCGGCAGGAGGATCCTCATTTCCGGAAAATGTACTTAAGTTCCACGGTTACACCGAGAGCAGTGATTGCGGAAACGATGCTTCTCGCTTCCGATTCCTCGCTCGTCCTGAAATAGCCATCATCTCTCCAGCCGGATTCCTCATGGATCGCCTGCTGCGGAGCCGCAAGAGTCCGGGACTGGCTCGTTCGGTGGACATGCGCCCATCCAACTATCAGGAGACCCAGGCTGAGGAGGCTGATCACCTCCCCGGCCAGGCGCGCTGGCGTCCTCCTGAACGAAAGCACTACCTCGTTTTCGCCGGCCGGAAGACTCAATTGAATCAGGCCGTTTTCAGCCGAAACCTCGGGGGGTACCTCTGTATCTCCGACTCGTGCCTGCCAGCCGGGAAAGAAGGCGACCGGGATTTCGACGCGGCTTTCTTGCTGCCCAATAGCCAGGAACGAGAAGCGGCCAGGGTCGCGCCGGACCAGGTGAATCGTGGCTTTTCCGGAAAGCACCCGGACTGTTTCCCGCCCGCCGGGAACCGGAAGGGGAGCCTGCAGCCAGCGGGGTTCGTACTCGCGTCGGGTGGTGACTCCAACTCCTCTGGACGCAATCTGATCAGGCGTCCAGGCCAGCGGGTTGACCTGATGGTACTCCGGGGGGGCGAGGTGAGCGAGGTTGGGGAAAATCAGCAGGGCGAGCGCGATTGAAAAGCCGGCCCGCTGATAGTTCAACAGGGGAATCGCTCGGCTGGCCACACCCGCTCCGACAAAAGCGATGCAGACCGCCGCCGTCCCCAGCAGGCGCCAAGGGAACTCGACGTACTGCAAGAGTGGAAGCTGATCCCACAGCCAAAGCGAAGTCGGCAGCATGAAAATGCCGCAAAGACCGTCCAAGCTCCATACAAAGCGACAGCCCGACCGGAGTCCGACTCTCCGTTTCGTAGAGTGATCCTTCCCTTTTTCCTCCGGATACACAGCAGGGAAATGAGGATCAGTGCCAGGTGGCTCCAGCCCAGCGAAAACGACATTCCGTCGTCCTGATAGCACGGCATGGAAAGCCCGTATCCCCAAGCGGAGTGGATCAACTGCTGGGGGTATACGAAGTGATTCTCGTAGCGGAGATACCCCTCGAGCAGGCGATCCACTTTGATGAACTGCTTTTCAGCCAGACTTGGAAGCCAGATCAGGGCAGCCAGTCCCAGACCGAGCAAGATCGCCCCAACCTGAAAGATCAGAAGCCGCCACGACCTCCGCTGCCGCCAGCGGAACAGGATCAGGGCGGCTGCCAGCGGAGAGAAAAGCAGCGCTGCGGCATGGCCGACATGAGTACTCCGGCATAGCCGATGGCCCCGAGAACTCAGGAATTGCGCCCTCCGCGGAGGGCAAAGCGCTCCAGGCCATACAGTGTAAACACCAGAAACGGGAATGCCACGAACTCTGCCCAGGCATGACGAACGTAGAGATTGACGTGGTAGTAAGGAGCGAAGAGCAGCGCAGCCGACGCCAGCCACCCGCCCCAGGATCCGAAATAGAGGCGTCCCAGGTGAAAGACGATCACGGCTGTGGCCAGCACGATCAGCACACAGGTCAGATTGAGAGCGATCACCGGACCGAGCCCGAGGAGCATCCAGATCTCGGCCAGGTAGTGGATCATGGGCGGATTGAAAACGAAGAAAGGCTGGCCGTAACCGGCTCAGATCGGGTGCCCAGCGGGGGAGGAATATGCCGTTTCGGATGTTCTGGTCGAATTCCAGCTGGCGCGGGAGGTATTCGAAGACATCATGACCGCCCGGCAGTTGGCTGGTCAGCAAGGGCAGGCAGACCGGAGCCGCCAACAAGGTCAGTCCTGCGATTCTCCCTGCCGTCCTCCACCTGGTGTCCCCGCTTTTGAAGGGTGCCCGAAGCGCTTCGACCATGACCGTCTCGGTTTTCACTAGCCAGCCCCGATGCTCGACCAAAACCGCCAATCCGAGTGCAAAAAATCCGACAAGCAGCAGAACCCATTTGGTGTTTCCCGGCTGGTAACGAAATTCGACTCGGTGGTTTCCCGGCTCTACGGGTACGGCCACAAACCCGGGACTCACCATCACTGTCGAAGCGGGTTGGCCGTCCACGGTCGCCTTCCAGTTGGGGTGATAGGTCATTTTGAAGAGCACGAAGGATGCCTGAGTGAGATGAACCGACGCCGAGTATTTCCCACCAGTCTGGTACTCCAGCTCGACCTGTCCGGGCTTGGTTTCAATCCTGAAAATTTCGTAGGCGTCGCTGCGCGATTGGCGGGGAATCTCAGGAAAGTCGAGACCAGTGGAGAGAGCAGGGCGGCACCCAAAGCGAACGGGCTCCTGAGGCCGCAGAGTCGAGCGCCCAGGTAGAAGCTGAGCGGCAACAGGACCAGAAGCAGATAACGAATCCAGACGAAGAGCGCCTCGACGGAGACCGCATGGAACAGTCCCAGGTGGAGCCAGGCGACGAAAAGGTGTCCCAGGGGATGATAGGTGCGAGGAACCGGATAGCCGAAGGCCCACTCCGAGACCCAGCAGTCGAGTGGATTCTCTCCCGCCTGAATCGCCTCGACCATTCTCGATATCAGAGCCCCGTGCAACGCATGGTCGTTGAGATCCAGGCCGCCGGTGGACAGCTCTCCGGAGAGCGCCAGGGCATTCCAGATCAGAACCAGGACAAGGATGATTCGGTGTGGGGCCGCGAAATCGAGCGACTTTGAAAACCCGTTGAAGTAGGTGAGCTTCAAAATGGAATGCTCCGGATCGCCCTCACGCGTCTGCACCGAGGCTACAACGACAGAAAGGAATCTTTCTCGAAAAATCTGACGAAGCCGGTCGGATCAGGACGAGCAGATCAGCCGGCCCGAGAAACCGGCCAGGTTTCGATCCGCGCTCTACTGCGGCTTCGCGCAATAGGCACCCACATGCGCAGTGACGGCGTCCGGATTGGGGTTAATGACACGGCACTTCCATTTCGTCAATTGGTCCGACGCGTAGGAAAAGTTGACTTCTAGAAGGTTTGGCGCTGCTATCGTGGTGTCTCCTCCACAGGCTCCCGAGACTGCGATTTCGTCGATGGCACAGGTGACTGTTCCTGTGGCCTCCTGGCCGCCTCCTGCAACGTTAAAGGTCGAGAAGACCCACCGGCCGCTCCAATCAAGCCCAGGAGGTCCAACAGTACCACCAATTCCTGTCGGTCCTACCGAGCCTGCCGGTCCCTGGGCTCCACTCGGTCCTGTTGGTCCCGGCGCTCCATCGGCACTCGCCGGGCCGGTCGCACCTGTGATACCTGTGGCACCGGTTGGTCCCTGCGCACCTGTCGCGCCTGAATTCCCGAGGCCCCCGTAGGTCCCTGTGCACCTATCGCGCCTTGAGTCCCCAAGGCTCCCGTCGCCCCCTGTGCACCCGTCGTGCCTTGAGCTCCCTGAGCACCAGCCGCCCCCTGTACTCCCGTTGCGCCTTGAGTCCCCGGAGCACCGGTTGCCCCCTGAGCACCCGTCGCGCCCTGCGTCCCCGGAGTGCCGCTCGCCCCTTGTGCACCGAGTTCCCGGAGCACCGGTCGCCCCCTGTGCACCCGTGGCGCCCTGAGTCCCCGAAATGCCGCTCGCCAATGAGCAGATCCCGTCCGGCTGCCTGGGGCCACAACAAGGGCGCCAGCGTCAGGAAAGCCAAAAGCATTCCCGCCCATTTCCAGTCCCGCCCAGCCGCCACCGGCCCCATATTCCTCAGCTGATAATTTGCTTTCACAAGTGACCCGTTCCTGATGTCGAACTCACGGAAGCCGGACTCGATACTTGGTCGCTGCACCGTGCAGAATCTCCGCCGTGCGGAGCCCTTGTCATCCTGCCGACGCTGGCCAGCAACCTCTCTCCCCGAAAAATTACGGCGAGAATATGAGATTACATAACCGATTCCCCTCGACGCAAGCCCTAAAATGTGGTAATTATATTTCTTTTTGAAAATCGAAGCGTCGCCGAAAGCACCCGATCTCAGGGAGGCTGGTTCGGAAAGTGAATTTCTGTTGACGTTTGTGCGCCATGAGAAGGTGATTCGATGATCAAGCACAGGATTCGGCACTTCTTCCTGACTGTTTTACTGGGGGCCGCTGTCGCAGCGGGGGGACTGGCTCAGGACGGGCCGGCCCCCAGTTCCGGCAGCATCACGATGTTCGATCAGGCGGCAACTGCCCGGCAACGTGCCGTATTCGCCGTCTTCATCGCATCGATCCCGGCGGCGAGCTTTGACACGACCTTTTCGCTGACCAACACCTTGGCAGGGCCTCCGGGCATCCAGGAGACCTTCGACCAGCGTTTTCACGACCTGGTTGGAACTATCGAATTCTTCCTGTGGGACGAGTTCGGGCATCTGCTCACCTATGAGACGCAGATGGGCTCTCCCGGGGCGGGCCTGAACGATGAGGGCCAACTCGAGCCCGGACGGACCTACCGGGTCCTGCTCAGCGAGATCTTGGCGGAAGCAGGCTATCCTCAACGCGCCATGGAGTTAGGGCACAGTGAGAACTTCATCGGATACGGATGGATCGTGGCCAATTTCGACGGTGTTCAGGGCACTGCCAACGTGACCGATTTTTCGACCTTTAACCAATCGATAGTGTTGCAGCCCGATTTGGGAACGACCTTCTGGGACTTCGACGCCAATGCGGGCGTCCCCATCATCCCTCCGTCAGAGGAACCACCTCCCTCGGGCTGATTCCAAAAAAGGGTGCGGCACAAGGGGAAGTCATGATCGCAGCCATCGGATTGACGGCATTACTCGGGCTTCAGGGCATCAGCGCTTCAGCCCCCGAGAAAACCGAGCGGCTTCAGACCGTGATCGAATCCTACTGGGATCATCTCCAACACCGCCGCAAGCTGATGGCGCTCGAGTACGTCGAACTCGAGTCTCGGCAGAACTTCGTAAGACGCCAGGAGCCTCCCTTCCTCTCCTGGAAGCTGATTGAACTTCAAGAACGGCCTTCCTCGAAAGTCGACGGTTCGAGACGCATGCTTGTGACTGTGGAAGTCAGGCGCATCGTGCAGGACGGCGTCTATCCCTGGAAAGTCCGGGAGGAATGGGTCCGGACTGAAGAGGGTTGGAAGGTGGAGATTGGGGATGCGATCTCGGCACGGAAAAACCTTTGGACTTCCGACAAGCCGGTCGAACCCCGTAACGGAGTTGTCGACGTGGGGCCCGAGGTGTTGCGTCTCCACTTTTTCAGTGGATCCCAGACCGGAAGCTTGTGGCTCCGAAACGGATCCCGGGAAACCGTGCAGATCACGAGCCTGATTTATGACGCCCGGTTATTCGAACTCCTGGAAAGCCCCGAGAAAGTCCCGAGCGGTGGGGTGGGCAAGATCAGGCTGAGATACGTCGGGACCGAGAAGGCCAAGAACCTGAAATCCGGCCTGGTCATCCAGGCCAAGACCGACTCAGGAGCAGCGCATACGTTCTCCGTGCCGGTCCGCTACAACGTGATCAGCCGAGCGGCAATGGGTCTGCTGAGGCTGAGTGCAGAGGACGCCCAGGCTCTGGAAAGAGGCCAAACCGTTGCCGTCCCCCGGCGGAAACCGAACCCGGAAGGATACTGAAACGACGCTGCCTCCATGTTGCGACGCCCTCCGGAATCCGTTCGACTTTTCTGCCCTCGAAGCGCGGGCTCCCCAATTATTCGATATCTTGACTGTGAAGCCTGAGGTGCAGTATTTGCGCCGAGTCGCCTGGAGTGCAAAGATAAAAAGGGAATCTTGGCGCCAATCCACCTCGGGAACCGATCCTATGGATTTGAAGAAAATCCACTGCTACTCGGTACAGCGCTTTGAGGGAATCCGTCGCCACTATGCGCTTGCCAGCCGGACGTTCGACGAAGAGGCCATCCACCAAATGCGAGTGGAAATCAAGCGCCTCAAAGCGGTCTTCCAATTGCTGGAAGGGCTCAGTGAAGAATTTCGGGCCAAAAAACACCTCAAGCCCTTCCGCCGCATCTTCAAGTCGGCCGGAGGCTTGCGCGACGTGCAGGTGCAACTCGGTCTGGCACGGCAGTGGATGGGAAATTCGGGCGGGGACTTGAAGGCCTTTTGCCGACATCTGGCCCTGCGTGAACAAGAGGCCAAGCTTGGCTTCCGCGAAAAAAGCAGCCGTTTTGACGCTGCTGTGCTGGACACCAAGGAAGAGGCGGTCATCCGTGCTTTGGACAGCTTGTCAGCCCAGCAGTCCCGTCTCCGAGCATTGAACCTGCTGCATTGGCTGCAGAGCGAATTGCTGCAGCGCGGCCAGGCTTCGGGGCCGGAAGACGACCTACACCCCTTGCGCATCCTGGCCAAGCGAGTCCGTCACACCGCTGAGCTTCTCGAAATGTCCCTGCGCACCACTCCTCCGACCCAAGAAGTCTTAACCGCTCTTCGAGCCGCTGAGCAGGCCTTGGGCCAGTGGCACGACCAAGAGGTGGCTTTGGGGTTTGTCGAGGCTTTCGGGCAGGAATCAGAATGCCAATCCGCCTGTCAGAACTACAAAGAGGCCTTGTCAGCCAAGAAGCGCGAACGCCGTCAGGCCTTTTTTCAGCTCCTGCCGGACTTGAAGACTGCAGTCGACTGCCAACCTGACAGCTCACTCCCTCTTTCAGCACCCGCCTTCCAGCCAGTACCCGCAAGGCGTCTCAAATGATGAGCCGGACGCCCCCCAGTGGGCTTTTTCTGATTCTTCTCTTTGCACTCTGTGCCTCGGTGGCAGACTTGACTCAAATGTGAAGAACACAGCAAACCTAGCGGCCTAGCGAGGCGGAGCCTCAGACCGATCGCAGAAGGGTTCCAGGTTCCAGGTTCCAGGTTCCGGGTTTTCGGGATCTGGACTCTGGAATCCGGAACCTGGAGCCCGGAACCCGGAACCCTCGACCGCCGCCGGACTCCTCGCAGCCAATTTGAATCAATCGTGAAGAATCCTGAAACCCTAGCGGCCTAGTGGCCTGGAATGGAGATCAGGATTGACTGGATCAGGCCTTCAAAAAAGCAATTCGGAGATGGCGAAATCACTCAAAGTGCGTCAAATCACCCACCCCCCGGCCTATGATCGAGACTTTGACTCGCCCCTATCTGCCAATATTCCAGTGTTTTGCACTGTGGAAGCGACATTGCATTGCCCTTCGCATGGCTTCCGAGGCGTCCACCATTTGGGGCGGGACGTAGAATAGGTGCCTAGTGGGGTGTCTCAGAAGTTCGTAATTACAGTCGGCGAGCCATAATTGTCGCTGGCAAGGCGCGCCGACGCAGTAATATCGGGAGTCTTTCCAGGAGGCGCAACGCAGCCAGCGGCGATTAGGGCCGCCGACAGTGGTGAGGAACTTCTGAGACACCCCACTTGCTGCCCTTTGGATTGGAAGCCGCCACTGGGCTTGAATTGAGAGGCCGCCCCAAGCCGGCCGCTGGAACTGCTTGGAAACGACCGCAATTCCCAGGGCTGATAAGTCATGAGTTCCAAGACGATTCTTGTGGTAGACGACGAAAAACTGGTCCGCTGGTCGATCCGGCAAAAGCTGGAGTCTTCCGGGTTCGAGGCGCTTGAAGCCGAATCGGCCTCGCAGGCCCTGACCCTTTTCCGCGAGAGCCTGCCCGACCTGGTGACCCTGGACGTCCGGCTTCCAGACGGCAATGGCCTCAAAGTGCTTCTCGAGATGAAGCGGCTGCAGCCGTCCATTCCGGTGATCATGGTAACGGCCTACGGCGCCATTGATGATGCTGTCAAGGCATTGCAGATCGGCGCCTATGACTTCCTGGAAAAGCCCATCAACTTCGAACGCCTGCTCCATTCCATCGAAAACGCCCTGGAGACGACCACCTTGCGCAAGGAAGTGGAGCGCAGCAAGCTGGAGCAACGCCAGACCTATTCCCTGGACCGGATCATCGGCCAGTCGGAGCCGATCCTGAAGGTCAAGCGATTGATCCAGAGGGTGGCCAGCAGCGAGGCCAACACGGTGCTGGTTCAGGGTGCCAGCGGCACCGGGAAAGACTTGGTGGCCAAGGCGCTGCACTATGAAAGCCGTCGCCACCGTCGCCCCTTCACGGTCCTCAATTGCGCCGCCATCCCCGAGCAGCTGCTGGAAAACGAACTCTTCGGACATGAGAGGGGCGCGTATACCGATGCCAAGACGGCCAAGAAAGGGCTTCTGGAGCTGACCGACGGAGGCACCCTTTTCTTTGACGAAATCAGCGAAATGCCGCTCAACCTGCAGGCCAAGCTGCTTCGCGTGCTGGAGGACTACACTTTCCGCCGCATCGGAGGCGTCAAGGATCTGCAGGTCGACATCCGGGTGGTCTGCGCCAGCAACAAGGATCTGAAAAGCCTCATCCGGGAAAAGGAATTCCGGGAGGATCTCTTTTACCGGCTCTCGGTCATCCCCATCCAACTGCCCTCCCTGAGGGAGCGCAAGGACGACCTGGACCTTCTGGCCGACCACTTCGTCAATCACTATAACCGGGCCTTCAAGAAGACGGTCAAGGGACTGACCGCAAAAGCCCGAAGGCTGCTGCAGGAGTACGACTGGCCAGGCAACGTGCGGGAGCTGAAAAACGCCATTGAGCGAGCCATGATCCTGCAGGATCAGGACTACATTGATGTTGATCTGATCCCGGTGCGCAACCGGGAGCCTGACCGGCACTCCATCCTGATCGGGGAAAACTCATTTGAGATCCCGACCGGAGGCATCAACCTTTATGAGGTCGAAAAGGACCTCATTCGCAAGGCTCTCCTCCAAGTCAACGGCAACCAGTCCCAGGCTTCCCGGCTTCTTTCCATCACCCGTGACACCTTGCGATACAAGATGAAGAAGTACAACCTGTCGAAGAATTAACCCGGATTTCTCACGGGTTGCCGTCGCGAGGAGCCGCAAGGGCCGTCCTGACAAGGCGTCGCGAGAAAGGCCCGCGCAGGCGTACTGGATGTACGTCGAGCAGGCCGACCGAGCGCAACGCAGCCAGGGCGGATGATTGCGGCCCCGCAGTAGAGAACCCGTGAGAAATCCGGGTTAAGAGGCTGTAGCCTCACCCCAGTCTCTCCCAAGTGCGTCATAAGGCACGGTTGTGTTGCGCCATATGCCCATCGAATGGTGCGCCCCGGACGCTGCTTCAAAACTTCAATCCTCCCAGAGCTGCGCTACGGCAGGCTTTGAACGAAGTCCGCACAGATGGTACGCCGATTGCCTTCCTTCTGGTTGAATGTGGCAAAAAACATCATGGCGTTAGGCGTCTTGTCGGCTGCAACCGCTGCCTGAGAGGAGAATGCCAAAGTGAGGGGGAAAGGGTACAATAGCTCGCTCCCATTGCGAACAGCACCCGGAGGGCAACGCAATGCCCTCATTCCGCGTGGGAATGGACGCAGAATTGAACCAGCATCCCTGACTGGGTATGACCGTCTTCAGGCACTTCCCCAACCAAGCCTTCCATCGGGAGGCTGCCCCTGGGCAGCTCAGCACTTTGCCCGGCGGGATTGGGGAGCCAGGCACGAAGGGAGCCCCGATCCCGACATCGGGCCGGGTCGCCAGGCCGGGGATTCAACCGATCAGGGAGAATGCCGACTCATGATAGATCAGATCATTTTTGCCACCGACTTCTCAGCCACGTCCCGCAAGACCCTCGAATATGCAGCCGCCCTGGCTCGAAGGACGAATGCCCGGATCATCGCAGCACACGCCCTCAAGCCCCCATCTTCGATCTTTTCCAAGCCGGAAAGGGAATTGAAGCAGTGGGAAAACGAACACCAGAAGCGCCTTGAGTCGTTCCTCAAAGCGCCAGGCATACAGGGCGTTCAGTGCGAGGCCCGACTGGCTTCCGGCGCACCGCAACGTGCCTTGGGCAAGCTGGTGCGCGAGGAAAAAGCCGACTTGATCCTGGTGGCCAAGCGGAGCCGTTCAACGCTGGAAAAGTTCTTTGTGGGCTCAAACACGGAACGGATTGTGGTCGATTCGCCCTGCCCGGTGCTGGTGGCGCCCGAAATGGAAACCTACACCACCACGTGGAATCCGGTGCTTTGCCCGATCGACTTTTCACGGTCCTCCAATTACGCCCTGGAATGGGCCATCCGCCTTTGCAAGGAATACGACGCCAGCCTGAATATCCTGCACGTGGCCAAACTCCCCGAAGCGGGACGCGGACGAGCGGCGGCTTTGGCCCAGGCCGAGCACAAGGTCGCCGAATCGCTTTCGCTTTTCGATGCCCCCGCCGACACCCGCAGCCATATCGTCGAGGGCAGGCCCAGCCAGCAAATCCTCGGCCATGCCGAGCAGATGAACTGCGACCTGGTCGTCATGGGCAGACGGGGGATGAACCAGGGAGACTATGTGGGAATGGGAAGCACCGCCTTGGCTGTCTTGAAGGGCGAGACCTTCCCCCTCGTAATCCTCCCCGGCAAGCGAATTGGCTGAAAACAAACAGAAATTTCTGATTATTGGAAATTGCAACGAGACGAGTTAAGGAAATGAGGGGTGGATGATGAAAATGAGTCAGCTCATTTCAGGCAGCATCAACGATCCTGCCGATAGATTCCATCCTTCGATTCCTGGAGGCTGGCCGCCTGACTGGGTTCCTCCAAAGCAAGTTCGTTCCTACGAACTTTCAAGACGTCCTTTACGGACATCAATTGTTGCGAACGCTACCGCTAATTACCCCAAAAGCCCACCAATGACCTAGCCTACCAAAGACAACCATGACCCAGCGGCGGCCGCCTCGCCTTTTTGAAGGCGGCCGCAATCCCAGAACGGATCTCACGCAAAGGCGCAGATTTCAGAGCTGATTTGACGGAAGCACGTGCCATGTAGCCGCCACCGTCGGGCCCGCCCCGGCGGAGCGAATGACTGAATGGCTAGCCAGCAACCTCGTCGCGGTCTCTGCGCATCCCCTCCCCTCCTTCGGGGCTGCGTGCAGCCCCGAAGGAGGGGAGGGGATGCGCTATTCTCTGGCTCCACCGATTCTAGCTGTCCAGTCGTGGGCTCCGCCGGGACAGGCCCGGCGGCGGCCCAGAGAAGCTGCTCGATTCAATTCCTCCCACGGGTTAACCGAATGCTTACGCAAGGGCTAACCCCAAGGCTGCTCACTAAAGGAAAGAAACCGGCGCGGAGAATATATGGCCA
>JANQFM010000108.1 GCA_028277865.1 Acidobacteriota bacterium | reverse complement strand
TGACCGCTTTCCGTGCTTTTTTGTCCCCGGAGTCTGATTCCGCTGCTGTTGTAAGGACATCCAAACAATACTTGAAGGCGGTTCGGTAGTCAATGAGCGTCGCTAGCGGCCTTGCTGTATCGACTGGAAGCCTCGCAAGACGGCAGGCAACCCTTCGTGAGCTTGCGAACAAAGCCGCAAAGAAAGCGCGGTATTGAGTCAAGACTCCTTCTTCAGGCGATCTTGCTTCAGGCGATCTTGCGCAGTGACCGGTAAAGGGTGTCGCGCTGGGCGGGGATGAAGCCGGCTTCCTCGATGAGATGAATCAGGTCGTGGGAGGTGGCCTGGTAGTGGGCGCCGGCCGTTGAGATGACGTTTTCCTCGATCATGATGCTGCCCACGTCGTTGGCACCGAAGAAAAGGGCAATCTGGCCCACCTGCAGGCCCTGGGTCAGCCAGGAGACCTGGATGTTGGGGATGTTGTCGAAGAATATGCGGCACACGGCCAGCAGCTGCAAATATTCGAGAGGCCCCACCTGGCGGTCGACCGTCTCGCCCATGGGCGTCCCTTGCAACTGCACGTTCCAGGGAATGAAGGCCACAAAGCCCCCGGTCTCGTCCTGAAGGCGCCGGATACGCTCCAGGTGCTGGGCGCGTTCGGCCAGGCTTTCGCCGCCGCCCACCATCATGGTGGCGGTGGTCGGCAGGCCTTCCTGGTGGGCGATGCGCATCACTTCCAGCCACTCGGCTGCGGAGCATTTGCCCGGACTGATCTCCTTGCGGCTGCGTTCGGTGAGGATTTCGGCGCCGCCGCCGGGGATGGAGTCCAGCCCGGCCGCCTTGAGGCGCCGGATCGATTCGCGCAAGCTGATCTTGCTCAGCTTGGCCAGCACCACCACTTCGGGCGGAGAAAAGCAGTGCAGATGGATGGCGGGAAAGCGCTCCCGCATCGAACGCAGCAGATCCTCGTAATAGTCGATCTTGAGCCGGGGATTCATGCCTCCCTGCATCAGGATGCCGGTCCCGCCCAATTCGATGGTTCGCTCGATCTTGGCAAAGATCTCCTCTTTGGGAAGCAGGTATCCCTCCTCATCACCAGGTTTGCGGTAGAAATTACAGAAGGTGCAGCGGGCCACGCAAACGTTGGTGTAGTTGATGTTGCGGTCGATGAGAAAGGAGACAACGCCTTCGGGATGCTTGCGCCGCCGCACACTGTCGGCCGCCCGTCCGATCTCGTGGAAGTGTGCGGGCGAACGCATGAGCGCCAGCGCCTCATCGCAGCTGATCCGCTGATTGCAGCGAACTTTGCGCAGCACCGCATCAACCCTGCCCATGACGCGCCATTCTAGCATGCGGATAGGCCGCCAGGGATGCAGTCTTCTTCACAATTGAGTCGAATTTGGCTGCAAGGCTCCCGGCGGGGTTTCGGGTTCCGGGTTCCAGGTTCCGGGTCAGAGCCCGGATCCCAACAACCCGGAACCTGGAACCATTCTGCGATCGGTCTGAGGCTTTGCCTCGCTTGACTGTATTCCGGTTCCCAACCTACAGCCTACAGCCTCCTGCCCCTAGTCTTCACGCAAATCCAGGCGTCGAATGGAAATCGCCTTGCCGCTCTCCTCATCGATATCCAGCACCACGGACGAGAAGACACAAGGGCCCTTGGCCACCTCGAAGCGTTGCCGACGGGCCGTCAGGAAGCGCTTCAAGGAGGGTTCGACTTTCATGCCGATCACCGAGTCGGTCGGCCCCGTCATCCCGACATCGCTGATATAGGCGGTCCCTCCGGGAAGGACGCGGGCATCGGCGGTGGGGACATGGGTGTGAGTGCCCAAGACGGCTGAAACCTCACCGTCCAAAAACCATCCGAAGGCGATCTTTTCCGAAGTGGCCTCGGCGTGGAAATCGACAACAATGACTGTCGCCTGTTTTTTCAAGAGGGGTATCTGGCTTTCGGCCAATCGAAAAGGGCAGTCGGTCATGGGCATGAAGACGCGGCCCTGCAAGTTGATGACGGCCACCGGCACGCCGCAGCCGCTCGGCGCCACGACCGAGAAGCCCCCCGGGGTTCCAGGCGGGTAGTTGCCGGGCCGCAAAAGACGCGATTGCTGGCCGATGTAGCCCAGCACCTCCTTTTTGTCCCAGATGTGATTACCGGACGTCATCACGTCGGCGCCCAGGTCCAGGATCTCGTCCCCGATGGCTGGGGTGATGCCGTGGCCCCCGGCGGCGTTTTCAACGTTGATGATGGTGAAGTCGATGCTTTGGCTGGAAATGATCTCGCCCAGGCGCTGGCGCAGGATGCGCCGTCCCGGCCGTCCAACCACGTCTCCGACGAACAGGATATTCATGGGGTTCTCTTTCTTGGCGGCTGAGAAGGCTTCGTGCCAAGCCGCCAAGATAGGGATGAGAAGGTCAGACCCCCTCGTCAGCGCAGTACCGAATAATGGTCTGCCAAATTGAACGGGGTCGAAGCCCCACAACCAAGGAGGTACTGACCATGTTGGATTATAGCAA
>JANQFM010000104.1 GCA_028277865.1 Acidobacteriota bacterium | reverse complement strand
GGCCTTTCATTTCAAACCCGAAACCACAATACTTAAGGAATTCGTAGGAAGTGGTCGAGATTCGGGCTTGCGGCTTTCCGTATTTGCTGATCACTTCTTCGTGGGTGAGAGGCTGCGCCAAATTCTGCTCGACGAGCACTATGCGGGAATCGGTGGCCAGAGCCAGCAGCGAGCCCCGACGGTAGAGCATTGCCGAGAGACTGTTGGTACGGATTTTCTTAGGCTTTTCGGCGTCGTCGAGCCATGCTCGCGCCATGGGGTCGATTTTCCCCACCTTCAGGGCGAGTTTCGGGGGACTGCGGCGCGTGGCTGGCTGCGGGTCGGGTGCAGCATTGGCGATGCCGAGCTGTTCCCGGGCATGGTCGGCATGGGATCCCGTCGGCTCCAGCCTCAGGTACGCCTTCCAGTCATCCTGAGCCTCCGCCAGACCATGGATCTCATGCTCGAGGCGGGCCCGGTTGAAGGCTACTGTCGGCGACCCGGGGTAGCGAGCCGCCAAATTCCGAATAATCTTGAGAGCGGCTTGATCGGTATTCACCCATCGTCTTTCCTTGCCCCACAAGTACAACGCAACAGCGTCAACAGCCTCGGCTTCGGCATCTTTTTCTGATCCGAGGATGGCCTTGACGGCGTCCAATGCGCCGGTGCCGTCGCCGGCCAAGATGAGCAGAGAGGCCAGGTTCAAGGAGGCAGGACGGTGCTGAGATCTGTACTGCAGAGCCTTGCCGAAGTTCATACGTGCGCTCAGTTTGTGATCCTTGAAGCCGGCAATGTCGAAACAGGGTGAATCGGGGCCGCGCCTGCGGGCTTCTGACGCCAGGGTTTCGGCATTCAGGACGGCGGGCAGTTTCCAGCGCAGCACGAGCCGGGCCTCGCATTGGCTGAGGATCTGCATGGCTGCTTGAAAGTGGCTCAGTCCCAGGTTGTTGTACAGGTTCGGCCCCGAGTATTCCTTCGAGAAAACTGTGTAGAGTGCAATGGCCTGGCGGTGATCGCCCAGCTGGTAAAAACGGTTTGCCAGGTAAAAGTAATCCAGGTGATCAACGATTGCGCCCAATTTGGAGCGCAGGGCTTCGGCCCGGGCGAGCATGACCTTCCGCTGCAATTCTCCTTGGGCGTCCCGCGACACCCAGGACGTGAAAAACTCGTCTTGCTGCGCCAGCAGGAGGTCAGCGTCATATCCTGCCCGAAGCATGTAGATGAGCCCCAGGCTGTCCGCTTCCAGTTCCACATCCAGCTCTTTGGACACTTGCTGCCGGGCTGACGGGATTATCAGCTCCCTGGACTTACTGTCCGTTAGATCACGGTCCAGCCGGGCGAAGGCGCGTCGATGGCGAAAGTCGTCTTCGGCCAGGTGAGCCAACTCGTGGCCGAGTACTAAGGCCAGCCGAGAGTCACCTGTTTCCGGGCTGACCCCTTGGTAGCACAATTCCAGCCCGGCTTCGGTCAAGACGATGGCGCCGTTGGGAGCGGCCCAGACATACGGTTCCAGCGGGCCTCTGACAGGGAGAAGCCTCGGGGGCAACTCCGGCCTGTTGTCGGCGGCCTTGACCAGGCGTAGGAAAATCGCCCTGGCGCGAGCGACATTGGGGTTGTGCTGGGCCGTCAGGCGCTCGTACTCATCCTCGTTGACGGCACCTTGGCTCCCTTCTTGAGTTGCCAAGGCGAGAGGCAACGTGAAAAGGATGCACAGTACAGCTTGAATTGGACTCAGTCGCATTGCCATCACATCCTCCGGCTCAGCCGCCTGATCAAACGGTCCAGCCTGTCTGCCAGCCCGGGCAGCTCAGCAGCCGTCGGCCCCTCGGAAAGAATCTCCTCAATGCTCGCCAAATCGTCCCGGACATCCGCTTCCAAGCCTTCCAGTTGCGGGGCTTGAATAAATCCCAAGACCCGGGCGTCGCGCAGGAAAGCAAAATGGCCGAAAGAGGCTGCCAGCCGGCAGCATTCCGCCCATTTCCCCAGCGCGTAGTAAAGGGGATCCAGGCTTGCACCCAGGCCTTCCTCCAAGGAAGCGGCCGGAGGGACGGCTGCCCTTGGCGAGGCGCCGTCCTGCAGGGAGTCCCTGATCCGGCCGAGCGAAGCGGCCAAGGAGTGGGCTTCGTCGATGCGAAGCAGTGTTGAGGTCAGATCGAGCAGCGCCCGGTCGGCCGGCAGGTAGCTGTCGGCTTGGCGGGCGACCTCCAGGTCGATCACGCGGACGCCGACTCGAAACGAGAGCCTTTCCAGGTCGGCTCCTGCGGCGAAGGCAAGTCCCGCATCTGGAATCACTGCCGCGTTGTCGGCGGCGCTTTCGGCGTCGATTGTGCTCAGCAAGGTTGTCACAAGCGCCTGGGCGGGAAGTTCGGCGTCGAAGCCCCCCCATCTCTCGAACAGTCGAAGGCCCACGATCAGCGCTACGGTTGCCGCAACCAGGGATGCAGCGGCGTACAGTGACCGCCGATCTCGAAACCAGCGTGAGGTCAGGGGGCGGCTTTCCTGGTAGCGGATTCCGTCGGCATAGACCTCGAAGCAGTCCTGACAGGAGTCGACGTGCTCGAGCAGCCGGACCCGTTCCGAGTCCGAAACGCGCCCCTCGATCAATGCCGCCAGATCTTCCATGCCGGGGCAGTTGCTGAAACTGTGCATATGATCCTTCTCCCCGCCGATTTTCCAACGGTCCGGCGGGCGGACGCCTCAATCAAGCCCTCTACTCAGTTTAGACGATACAGAGCCAAGTCTTTCACGCCCTGTCAAGAAAGCACGCTTTGGCCAAGTGCTCCGCACACCTTGAGGACTCCTTATTTCGAGTATTTGAACAAGTCGAACAGAACTTCACGCGAAACGCCTCTTTTCTTCAATTGTTGACGAAGCTGCTTAAAGAGCCGCTTTTTACGCCGGTAGACCTCCTTTTGCTTGAGTCCCAACGAAGTCGCAACATGGGCCAGTTTCAAACCCTCACGAACCGTCTTCACGATCGTACGATCCACGATCTCCAACTGGCCGACCAATTCCTCGAGGATGGAGACCGCCTCGCGAAGCTGCGACTGGGCTTCCTTTTCGATCATGATCATATCGGCAGCCGGCATGGCGGACGGACGGTGCCGGATTGCATCTTCGCCCATCTCGAAGCGGCGGTTTTGCCGCACGGGCAGGTTGGCGGCCATCTTTTCGAGCTCCTGCTCGGATTCTTGGCAGCCCCGGCTGTGAAGGATTTGCACAGCCTCTTCGAAGGTGTGCAGGTCTCTGTAAAGGAGCACCTCCAGTTCCACCGCCGTCTCCCCCATCCATTTGGCGCCCTGCGAAGCCCTCCACTTCCCCTTCTTTTTGATCAGGTAGTCGCGGCCGTGATTGCGGATCACGGCATACAAATAGGTTGCCAGGCTGCTTCTGCCCTGGCGCTTGCGCAGGACGGCATAGTCATCCTTGATGAGCTTGAAATAGACCGACGAGGTGAAATCGTCGCACTCGTCCCCGCTCAGATAAAGGCGTCGGCAAACGTCGCGTGAAATCTGCCGAATCGTGTCCAGATGGCGGCGAAAATCCTCTGCGGGGTTCATTCTCCCTTAACGCCCTAGAAGTGACCGACTTGCACCGCCTGCGATCATAGCTGATAGCGGGATCGAGCACTAGGAGTCTGCGCGGGCGGATTAGGCACGATGCGGAATTCTGGGTTCAGGTCCGTCAAAGCCTAACATGATGAGTTCAACCAGACCTTCGACGAAAGCACTGAGTTTTACGGATGATAAGTCACCCTGGCCGCCCGGCTGGATCGGGCTCTTTATTGCCCCTTGCCGAAGCATCTGGTACAACTCATTCACACCTCAATTCTGGCTTCGCCGGGTCCGGTCTGCATTTCGAGGCGGCCGGGCTTGGCCCGATGCCTCGTCAGGAGAGTGCCAAGTCATGTTCGGGGCCAATCAGCAAAAGGTTGCCTGCCTCCTCGTGTGGGTGTTCTTCGCGAGCATAGCTGGATTGAGCCCCGCACTTGCGCAGCACGAGAATTCTTCAGACCTTCAATCCCTCTTTGAATCCCAAGGCGAGTTTCGGCATTGGAGGGGACGTCTTTCGGAGTACCCATACCGTGCCTACCGGTCGCAGGCGGATGTGGCGCAGCTCAGCCTGGAAGCGCTGCGCCAGGAGGCTTTTCGCGCCAGGCTGCGAGCGGAGAACCGCCTCATGCTGCAGGCGGAATTGGACCCCGTCCCCGAGAGCATCGCTGAACGCGGAATTGTCGAACTGATGCGCGGCCAATTCGATTCGTCCATTCGGGATCTCGAGGCCGCCTTGCTCCATGAGCCGGAAAACGCAAGGCTGCTCAATGACTTGGCGGTTGCCTACCACGCCCGGGCGATGCATCAGGAGCGCTACTACGACTTGGTGGCAGCACTTTCGACAGTGGAAGAGGCGCTGCTTGCAGACCCGGAGATGCAGGAGGCGGCCTTCAACCGGGCCATCCTGCAGCAGGAGCTGTTCCTGAAGGATTCCGCACTCGAAAACTGCCGTCGGTACCTGCAACGAGACAGCGAGTCCGGGTGGGCTGGGGAATGCAGGGCATTGGTCGAATCGGTGAGTTTGTCCCGGCAAAGCGGGCAGGGGTGGGAAAGCCTGGCCGGGGCGGCGGCGGACCCGGCGGACTCAAGGATCCTGCAGCGCAGCGTGGAAGAATCTCCCTATCGCGCATGGCGATACCTTCGTGAACTGTTGAGGGAATGGGCCAATCTGGCTCCGGACAAGCCGGATGAAGCGGCTCAAAGGCTGGAAGCGGCCTGGCGAGTCGCCGAATTGCTGTACGCACTCAATCAAGATGCACTGCTCTGGGAGAGCATCAACCGAATCCGTCGGCTCCAGGCGTCAGGCGGCGAGGCTTTTCAAGACCTGCTGCAGGGGCACCGGACCTATGAAGAAGCATTGCGGGTGAACGACTCGGGGGAGAAGGTGCGGCTCCTCGGGGAAGCTGAGCGCCTTTTGTCCGATGCAAAGAGCCCTTTTCACTTGTGGGCACGGGTCGAACGGGCACTGCACTACGTCAACTCGGACTTTGAGGAATTGCTGAATATCTTGCAAGACGAGGAGGGCTTACCCCTGGCGGGCGGCTCCGAATATTATGCCTTGCAGGCCCGAGTCGAGTGGCTCATCGGCCTTGCCAAGCTCCGCCAGCAAAAACTTGCGGAGTCCTTTTCCCACTATCAAAAAGCGATCCGGCTGTACGAGCGTGCCGGGCATCGGGAGCAAGTGGCCAACATGTACGACAAGTTGGCCGACAACATGCTCCTATTGGGGGATCCGATCACGGGCTGGTCCTATCAGTTCACTGCCTTGAAGGGCGTGCATGCCACTGTCGACGAAGAGAGGCGATATGCCATCATGCTGCATTCATCGATATCAGCGCGGCGGGTCGGCCAACTGCTGGCCGCGCAAAACTTCGGGCTGCAGGCTCTTCGCTACGCCAGGACGGCGGAGCAAGTTGTGAACGCTAATCTTATAGGTGCCTATATCGAGTGCGCCCGAGTCCACTGGCTGCTTAGTGAGCGCTATCCGGGCCGGATCCAGTATTTGAATGCTGCCATGGACTTTTCCCGAGATGCCGAACAGGCGCTTGCGCCACCTGGGCAGCAGCTTGATTCAGACGGTCGAAATAGGGCTCCCAGGACTTGGTCCGAGGCTGAGATCCGGCTGATCCAGGCATTGATCAGCCCCGACATCGATGCAGCCAAAGAGCACTCCGAGATGGCACTCGGGTATTTTAGGGAGGAAAATCACCTCATCAAAACGGCCCAGGCGCGGCGGGCGCTGGCGGGCGCCCTTGTGAAGCAGCGCAACCATTCCGAGGCGACCCTGCAGCTTGAAGCGAATATTCGAGAAAGCGAGGAAAGCCATGGCGAGATCGAAAAGGCGAAGGATCGCATCAGCCACTTCGGACCCTTGTCAGAATTGTACGGCGTCATTCTTGGCCATCTTTCTGAAAGTGACGCTCATATCGATAAGGCTTTCGAACTCCTGGAAAGAAAAAGAGCGCGGGCCTCAAACTTATACAAGAAGCGAAATCCCCATCCTGCCGCCCTCGCCGAAATAAAAGCGCAACTGCCGCAGGGATACTCGATCGTGCAGTACGCCGTGCTGGAGGATCGCTTGCTGATCTGGGCATTTTCGGGAGGCCGGGTGCATTGGAAGAGAGTCTCCATCTCCGAGAAGGCTCTGAAGGAAAGCGTGGAAAGGCTCGCCGCAGGGCTTGAAAGTGCTGACAATCAGCAACTTTCCGCAGGGGCAGCCGAGACGCTGTACGGGTTGTTGATCGACCCCATCTCCGGCCTTGAGCTTGGGGAGCTGATCGTCTTTGTCCCCGACGGGTTTCTGACGCGGATCCCGTTTTCCGTCCTGAGGAATCCCGAGAGCGGTCGCTACCTTATGCAGGACCACGCCGTGGCTGTGGCACTCAGCTCCTCAGATGCCCTGCGGGCTTTGCAGTCCCCGCGATTCGGCAAGCTGGACGGCCTGCGGACGCTCTGTGTCGCCAACCCGCATTTTGACAGGGAGCTGTTCCCTCATCTCGAAGACCTGCCGGGAGCGCTCGACGAAATTGAAGGGCTGCGGGAATCGCTGGATGTCCTCTTGACCGAGGATGCTGCCACCAAAGATCGATTCCTCAGCCATTTGCCCGAATCGAATGCGCTGATCTACGCGGGGCACTCGGTCTCGATGGAGAATGGCTCGACCCTGCTGCTCTCCCCTTCGGGCGACGACCGGGGATTGATGGACAGCCTTGCCTTCGCCGAAAAAGCCGATTTGAGCGGCTTGCAGTTGGCGGTCTTGTCGGCTTGCCGCACGGGCCGCTCGAACGTGGACGGCGTGCTGGGATTCGCCCAAGTCCTGCTGGAAAAGGGCGTCCCCCACGTGCTGGCCAGCCTCAGCCCGATCGACGACCAAGCCAATGCGTCGTTGTTGAAAGGGTTCTATTCCAACCTGGAGGATGGGAAGTCCATCTTCCAGGCTTTCCGGACCGCTCAGGCATCCATGTTGGACGGCCCTGCCGGACCCTCCGCCTGGGCGGGCATGCAGTTGTTTATCAGCACACCTTAAAAACACAGCAAGGAGAGACTAAGATGAGCTTTCATATGGAGCTTACAATCCAGGACGTTTGCGCCTTCGTGGCGGACCGCGACGATAACCCTCGTCGATTTAAGGTACTTCTGCCTGATGCCAGAGAAACCACCGCCGTGAGCGGGCGAGCTACTGTGTACAGTGAGGATCAGGCCAAAAACGGCAAAGAACAGCTCTTCACGATGCCTGCCCACTTTCCTTTTCTTCGTTTCTGGGAAGACGACCTGAATCAGTGGGATCTGAACGGGCTGAAACGATTGGCTCAATACCACAGCTTGCACGACAATAATAAAGGGAAATTAAGGGGATTGCTTTTCCTTAATGGAGTCGACTTGGCTTTCGAAGGGCTGGCCGACAAAGAGCTGGAATCTGGCCAGTTTCGAAACGTAGCGGCCATGTCGCAAATCTATTCTCCTGAGGAGGTCAGCGTGGATTCCAGGCTCCTGGGCAATGAACTTGAAGCGCTCAAAGACCGAGTCGCGCTTCGCTTGACAATCGACCGGGGAATCCTGGAGACGCACAGGGTATCCAGGTTCAACGAAGAACTCGTTCATTGGAGATTCCTAAACGACGATTTGAAAGAGTCTGATTTGCGCACGCCTCTCGCGACCGCGATTCAGCTGACTGCGCAAGCTGAGGAGGAAATAGTCATTGTCCGCCAGAATCATTCCAATGGCTCCCTGAGAAAGTTGCGTTTTCGGCCCGCTGAGCGGGGCGAGACAGTCAAGATGACACTTGGAAACACTCCTCTGCCGGACCTTTTGAATGCGCCGCAAGAGCCTGGTTGCCACACGACCAGGGACTTCCAAATCTATTCTCGGCTCTTTAGTTCAGAACCCTCCAAGCCGTTCATTCCAGTTCGTCCCCAAGTTCGTCAAGATGATGGCTTTAAAGAAGTCAACTTGAATGAAGGTGGTGATGTGACCACCGAAAGTCAATGTTGTCATTGCTGCGGTTTTCCTGCCGACAGTTCAGTTTGAATGCACGAGGATGGAAAGGAGGAAGAAAATGCAGAACTCTCAGTTGATTGCACGTTTGGCTCCAGCGGTTCGCGAGTTTGCTCGCACTCTGGCCAATGAACCGTCGCCCGAGTATGTGCTTGCTTTTCGATTCGCAGCAGAGGCTGCCCGCAAACTGATCGACGATGGTCCATGGGTTCCAGCAAACAGCTTAAGTGGCTGCGAATCTGTGTCGAGGCAAGCGGCTGATGCATTTGCCCGCACGCTATTTCCAAATGGGAATAAAATTGCACGCCAGAAAGCATTCGAGATCGCCTTAGGGGCCGCCAATCGCTTCAACAGTGGGTGTTTCACGGGGAGAACGGCAGCAAGTACCGTCACCCCAAGAATGCCGCCTGAATCACTGGATGAACTGAGTCGGACATTTCGTGACCCTCGCTACTTTCGTGCCCTCTTTGACGCACGGAACAAGGTGATCTTGCCATTGATAATTGGGGGATTGCCAGTCAGAATTCCGGAGGCAGCGCAACTCATCACCGAGGACCGACGATCTTCGGCTGTTCTCATTGCCGAGCGCACCGTTTTAACCGCTGCCCATTCCGTTCGTGGCAAAGAGGAATTCAGCGTCTGGTTTGAAGATGCCCCCAGCAGCATCCCTGCATCAAATCCTCGGTCCATGACGCCAAATGGGCCGGGGGACCGTGATTTGGCTCTCTTGGAACTGGAACAAAAGCCGAAAGATGCCCATAATAAGTCCATCCAGCCAGCCTCCATCGCCAGTCAGTCCCATGCTCCAGTAAGCGTAGGGGACGTGATTTACGCGGCAGGCTTCGGGAGGACGGGGAGCAATCTCCCGGGCGAGATGAACGCGCTTCCACTCATCGTCTGCTCCCTATGCAACGAAGCGGATGCGGCTCGGTTTGAATGCGTCCAGGGAAAAGACTTGGTCGCCGGCATATCCTCCGTCGAAGAGCGGGGAATCTGCTGGGGTGACAGCGGAGGCCCAGTCTTCATTGTGCAGAATCCTGACCCGGAACCTGACACGCCCTGGACCGGCCTCTTGGACGAGGGTCCCAGGACCCTGGTGGCAATAAACCGCAAATTGCCCGCTGGCAGGGCCTGCGGCGAGGGATCGTCCTTTTCCCGTATAGACGACGATGTCATCGAGTGGCTCAAGAAAGAGGTTCCTGGAAATAGTCTCAGCATTCGGGCGTAGCGACTGTCTATGCGGCGGGATTCGGATGGACGGATGATGGCCATGCGGGCTGGAAGAATGGCGTTCGGCTGCTTGTCTCTTCGTTGTGCGGCCCAGCAGATGTCG
>JANQFM010001102.1 GCA_028277865.1 Acidobacteriota bacterium | reverse complement strand
TCCAGCAGACCGGTCATCAGGTGGGTGCGCAGCACGTTGTAGGCCTTGAGCTTGGGATTGGAAACCTTGGGATAGCGATTCGGGACAGGCATTCCCAGGCGTTCAAAATGGTGCTCTTCGCTGGTCATGGGCAGGCTCATGATTTCGGTGTAGCCCAGTCCCGAAAGCGTCTGGCGGACCCGGGCGCTCACCTCCGCCTCGGGACGCCCCTGCCCCACGGTCAGCGAAGGCACCAAGCGGCCTTCGATGTTGGAGTAGCCATAACCGATGGCGACATCCTCGAAAAGGTCGACCATGTGGCGGATGTCGGTGCGGTAAGCCGGGTATCGGACCTCGAAGCGCCCCTGGCTGCCGGCAACGGGCTGGATGTCGAAGCGCATTTTACGCATCGATTCCATCAAGTTGTCGCCGTCCAGCGGAAGCCCCAGCCAGCGCTTGGCTTCCGCCAGGTCCAATTCGCGCCGCCCTGCAGTCAGGTCGGGGCTGGGGCGTTGGGCCTCCCCATCGTGGATGACAACCGACTCGATGGTCCCTCCCATTTCGGCCAGCGAGCAGACCAGGGTGTTGAGGGCCTTGCGGGCGGCGGCATTGCTGATGCCGGTCACATCGATGAAGACGCGTCGGCTGCCGTGCTTGAGCCGGGTCTCCTCGCTGTTGATGATGGGGGGCATGGAGAGGACTTGCCCGCGACTGTCCAGCAGGACGGGGTAGCGGTCGTGCTCTGACAGGAGGTGGGCGTAGGCCGCTCCCTTGGGATGCTCCTGCAGGATCTGGCGTCCGCTCATGGGACGGCCGGGCATCCCCAAGGGAACGAAAGGCTCGTCGTCGGGGTGCAGGGTGCGGTATTGGATGTCGCCCTGCAGGGTCTCCATGTCGTAGACGCCGATGGAGGCCAGCTTGCGGTCGCGCCCCACGCCCCAATGCAGGTTCTCCTGCAGCTTCATGATGGCCACCAGGCTGGCATCGTCGACAGGGGGCAGGTTCATGACGGCGCAGTGGATGTAGGGGCGGAAGCTGGCGGGGTCGGCCACCAATGGATCGACATGGACATTGAGGCCGGAGGGCTGGACCGGATAATCGGGCAGTCCGCCGACAATGCCCAAAGTTCCTCGCAAGGCTCTGGCCATGCCGCCCACGTCGAAGAGGTCGGGGCGGGCCGCCAACAGGTCCAGGCGTACCACGCTGGCGGTTCCGACGAGCGGAAAAGGCTCATCCGCTTGGTGGCCGCAGACCGTGCAGGCTTTGACCTCCTGCTGGCCGACCGGGTGTTCCACAAGGTCTTCGCAAACCGGGCAGCGGCTGCGGCTGACCTCGGCCAGCTCTTCGACGTCGCAGCCGATCTGCTCCAGGGATTCGCTGATGACCTCGGGGGGAAACTCCTGGCCCAGCAGGCGGTTGAGCCACTCCAGATCGACATTGACTATCGGCATAGGGCCACCTTCTCCAGCGAGTCCAGGTTGGAGCGGTACAGCTCCCGGATGTCGTCAAACCCGTAGCGCAGCATGGCCAGCCGTTCCAGCCCCAGCCCCCAGGCCAGCACCGGATGGCGGCAGCCCAGAGGCAGGGTGACTTCGGGGCGGAAGATGCCCGAACCGCCCATTTCCAGCCACTTGCCTCGGGCTTCCATGTAGACCACCACGTCCACGCTGGGTTCGGTGTAGGGGTAAAAGGCAGGCTTGAATTTGACTTTCCCGAAGCCCATCTTGTGGTAGAAGGCCTGCAAGGTCCCCAGCAAGGTGGCCAGGTTGGCATGGCGGTCGATCACAATTCCGTCGACTTGGTGAAAGACCGGCAGGTGCTTGTAGCTGATGCTTTCGTTGCGGTAGTTCCAGCCTACGCAGAAGAACTTGCCGGGCGGGTCGGGATGCTCTGCCAAAGCGCGGATGGTTGCAGCCGTTGTGTGAGTGCGCAGCACGACGCGGCGGGATTCCTCGGGATCCCATCGGTAGCCCCAGCCTTCCGAACCCGTGTCGCCTCCGTCTTCGTGGGTGCGCCGGACGGGTTCGACGAAGCGCTGCTCGGGCAGGTCGACCCGCTTGGGATGAGCCATGTAAAAAGTGTCCTGCATGTCGCGCGCCGGGTGGTCCTGGGGCTGGTAAAGGGCGTCGAAGTTCCAGAAGGCCGATTCGACCATGGGCGAAACCACCTCGGTGAAGCCCATCTCCAAAAAGGCCCGTCGGGTCTCCTCCAGGATCTTGCGCATGGGATGAATCTTGGCCGGGAAGACAGTGCGTGCGGGCAGCGTGACATCGTAGGGGCGCAAGGTGATGTTGCGCCAGGCACCCGACTCGATGTCCTCCGGACTCAAGGAGCTTTGTTCGCGCCTCACTTGCAGCCGTCCCGACTCGATCAAGGCCCGTCCGGACGCGGTCAGCTGCACGATCCGCTGGGTGCGCTTGCGGACGCGGGCCAGAGCCGGACGGTTGCTGAGCAGCTTGCGGATGCGGTCGAGGTCCAGGCCCTGATCGGACAACTCGTCCAGATAGACCGTTCGCGAGAGAGCCTCCTTAAGGGCTCTTTCATCGTCGTCGGGTTGCTGCAGGGCAGCCTTTCCGGAGGGGCTGAGAACAACCTGCACTCCGCGATCGCCTTTGACCCGATTGATCCATCCTCTGGCGCCGCCCCATTTGAAGACCTCGTTGACGGCAACCGAAGCTTTCTTGGCCCAGCCCACCAGCTGGCCGATGTCCAGTTCGCCTCCGGACTCGGAGAGCTTGGCTGCGGCAAGCCTTTCGGGGAGTCCGCTTTCCAGCACGGCGGCAGCATCGTCAGCGGGCGACAACTCCTCGCGCTGGCATTCGGCGACTTCGATGTAGCCAATGTCGGCGGCTTGGGTGGCGGTAGCTGTGACCTGGGCCTGATCCACTCCCGTCCTTTGGACCAGTTCAGCCACCTCAAGCGGACCCGAGGCCAGCAGTTCCTTCCAGACCGCGTAAGCGCCTTCATCCAGCAGCAGCTCCTCGCTCATGAACTGAGCTTGGTATCAAAAGGAATCGGCTGCGGTCAAGGGAAAGGGGTCAAAGGGGTCAGGGAGAGGGAATTAGCAAGATAAGCAAGATGAGCAAGAAAAGCGACCGGAGATGCCAAGAGTTCAAGGCCCAAGGTCGGTCGGGGATCTGCCGATGGAGTCGCCGCCTGAAAAATGAAAAAGGAGATCTTTTTGAGCTGCTCATTTAGTCCGAGGTTAGGTCCAGAAATTCAACCCGCGTCGGGTGGACATGGCATTGTTCATCGAGCAACTGGCCCTCAACAGCCCGCAGAAAGTCGGCGAGATAATCGGGCATCGTAGCCGGATCCTCGGCCTGTTGTCGAAGCAACGAACGGATAACTGGTAGCCTCCATCGACAAAAGGGAAAGCGGCCTTCTGGACAGCGCTGACACGGATCCTCCATGTGACGGGCGCGAAGCCTCTTTGTAAACACGAATAGACCTGCAATGCAACCGATCAGCAGCAAATTGAACCCTGCTGAGAGAGCTGAAAACCAAGAATATCCGAAAAATGCTGCGGAAAACATCAAGACAAGCCCTGTTCCCAAGCAAAGTCGGGATACGATCTTGAAAACGTAGCGTTGGTACCAGATCTGTGCGAGAGTAGGCACGTAGGCAGCAAGGCCAATAGCAAAAAGTTCTTCTGGCAATACTTCGACAGGACTGGAGAGAAGTAATAGCCCGACGCAAATACCAAGTGAGACCGAGAAGCATCCGAGACAAAATGGATGGCCGGCAATGTGAATGAGATGGTTGTGGTAGTAGCGGCAAGAGGGGTGATGTGCGAAGGGCACTAACCTTGTCAGCTGATTCAGAATGCTCACTGCCGCCTTGCGATCATCTGGGCCACCTCGCGGCAGCCGGATTTCGACGCGAGGCGTTGGATGCCATAACATTGTGATCAGCCCTTTATTCAGAAGAAAAGACAAGTACAGCAGCCTTCCCCTGGCAACAGGCACCCACATTAGCCTCATAGGCCACTACCAATCGAAATCCAGTTGCAGACATATCCGTGCATACCTTCTCAATGCTTTTTGGGCTTACATTCCCACAGCATCCAGCGTTGATGGTCATCACTTTGTACTGAGCGGCCATTGGACATTCTCCTCAAGAAGAAAGTGAAATGCTTGATATTCAAAACCCGACGACCCTTCGAAGGAAAAGTTGACTTCCCTCCAACCTCTGAACAAAACAGCCTCAGATCTGAGAAATGATCCTAATCGATTGCGTGGCAGAAAACAAGAAAGAAAATTGCATGTTTTCTTAAAGCTCTTTGACTTGACTGAACTCCTCCCCATTTTTCATGCTCATTGCAGAGTCACGGCTGCCGGTTGAGCAGAGGATCAAAACGGAGTGCTTCTTTCGAAGAGGAGAATTGCCAGATGGGGGATGGCAAGTGCCCTACGTCCAAAGTCGGGCAGACACTATCAGGAGTCAGGGAATTCGGAGCAACGGGGATTTTGCCCAGGCGTCTTCGGGCGTGCCTTTGCTAACAAAGCCGCAAAGAACGCAAAGTGCAGAAATGAATGGCTGTGTTCTAATAATCTGCAAGCCGTTTCTTTTCCAATCTTTGCGTCTTTGCACCAAATCCGCTCCAGGCTCTCTGCTCGCTTGTCTCGGGCTTAGTTCGCCCTTTGCTGATAGAGCTTCGAGCCGGAGAGGTAGGTCTTGACCAGATGCTGCTTCAGGATCAGATAGTTGCCGTAGACGTGCATGACCGG
>JANQFM010001085.1 GCA_028277865.1 Acidobacteriota bacterium | reverse complement strand
GCTGGCCGAGGACGGCCCCCGTCAAATCGCCCAACTGATCCGATTGGGCACCCAGTTCGATTCCGATGCCCATGGGCGTCCGCTGTTGGGAAGGGAGGGTGCCCACAGCCGTCCGCGCATTCTGCACGCCAACGGCGACGCCACCGGCGCCGAGATGGTTCGGGCATTGTCCGAGGCCGCCCGCCGATGCCCGCGCATCGAGGTTGTCGAGCATGCCTTTGCCCTCGACTTGGCGGTGGAAAGGGGAACCATTCGGGGAATCGTAGGCCGTTGGGCCGATGGGCGACAGGTTTTCTACTCTGCTTCAGCAGTGGTTTTGGCCTGCGGCGGCATCGGACGCCTTTACCTGCACACCACCAACCCTCCCCAATCGACCGGCGACGGATTGGCCATGGCTGCTCGGGCTGGTGCCCGCTTGGCCGACCTGGAGTTCGTTCAATTCCATCCCACCGCCCTGGACGCCGGGACCGACCCCCTTCCCCTGCTTACCGAGGCATTGCGCGGCGAAGGCGCCCTTTTGATCGACTCTGCGGGCCGTCGGTTTATGGTGCAGGAGCACCCCTGGGCCGAACTGGCCCCTCGCGACGTAGTGGCCCGCGCCATCTGGCGGCGCCTTTCCGAAGGCAATCCGGTTTACCTGGATGCCCGCCAAGCGGTGGGAGACCGGTGCCCAGGGCGTTTCCCTACTGTTTTTGCCCACTGCCGGCGTGCCGGGCTCGACCCTCGGTTTGAGCCTTTGCCTGTTTCTCCTGCGGCCCACTACCACATCGGTGGAATCGCCACCGATGCCCGCGGACGCAGTTCGTTGCCGGGGCTGTGGGCCTGCGGCGAAGTGGCTGCAACCGGGGTCCACGGTGCAAACCGCCTGGCCTCCAACTCCCTGCTGGAGGCTCTCGTCTTCGGTGGACGCGTCGCCGAGGACGTGTCGGATGAGTTGGCTCAGGCCTCCCCAGCACCCAAGCAGGGACGCATTGAGGGCTTGCCATCGCTTCCGCAGCCGACAAGCTCCAGCGAGGACGATCGGCAACGCACCCTGGATCTTCGCCGCTTGATGTGGGAGAAAGCCGGACTGCTGCGCCACGAGCAGGGTTTGACCGAAGCAGTCGAGCGCATCGAGGGCTGGCGGCGCCAGGATCCCGGATTGGGCGAGTACCGCAACCTGCTCACCGTCGGCCGGCTGCTGGCCACGGCGGCCCTGCACCGTCGCGAGACCCGCGGTGTCCACTACCGGTCTGATTACCCTTCGCCGTCGGCAGATTGGCAGCGCAGGGTATTTTTGGACCTGCACGGAGTCCCGGCGATATCAACCCCAGTACTTGCCTCAGCCTGAGTCTGGGGAGTTTTACGCAAAGCCGCGAAGGACGCAAAGAGAAGAGGAAAAGAGAATCATTCGTCTTCATCTGAACCCCGGTCTTTGCGTTTTTGCGTCTTTGCGTGAGATCCTCTCTCCATGACCAACACGCCCCCGCACCGCCTCATTTACGAAGAATCCGTACGGCGTGCTCTGCTGGAGGATCTGGGCCGGGCAGGAGACCTGACCAGCGACTCCATCATCCCCGCTTCCGCCTCAGCTCGCGCCGAGATTGTGGCCCGAAAAGCTGGACGGATCGCCGGATTCCCGGTGGCCTCTGCCGTTTTCGATCTGATCGACCCCCGCCTGAAAACGAGCATCCTGATTCCGGACGGACAAGATGCAGCAGCGGGAGCCTCTGTCGCCTTCATCGAAGGTCCGGCCCGCGCCCTGCTGAGCGCCGAACGCACCGCCCTCAATTTCCTTGGTCATCTGAGCGGAATCGCCACCGCCACCCGCGACATTTGCCGGGCCATTGAAGGCACCAAAGCCAAAGTCGTCTGTACTCGAAAAACCACCCCGGGCCTGAGGGCCCTGGAAAAATATGCCGTCCGGGCGGGAGGCGGCAGCAACCACCGTTTCGGCCTCGATGACGCCGTGCTGATCAAGGACAACCACCTGATCATGGCAGGAGGCGTGCACGAGGCTGTTCGGCGAGTCCGCCGCACGGTGGGGCACATGGTCAAGATCGAAGTCGAAGTGGACCGCCTCGATCAGTTGGAGGAAGCTTTGCAGGCAAAGGTGGATGCCGTCCTGCTCGACAACATGGACCTGGAGACCCTCCGAACGGCCATCCGAATGGCTTTCGGCAAGGCTATCACCGAGGTTTCCGGCGGAATCACCTTGGAATCGGCCCCAGAAATCGCCTCCACCGGCGCCGACCTCCTCTCCATCGGCTGGCTCACCCACAGCGCCCCCGCACTGGACCTGAGCCTCGACTTCAAGCCCTTGGCCGACCAGTCATCGGCTGCCTTCGTTTAACGAAAAACACTGACCCACGGGGGCGAGCCGGTTCCCCTTCGCGCCTTTCCCGGCTTGCTTGCCATCGCCCCCTCGCCTACCATGTCCGAGTGCTCGAGGCCTCAATACGGCAACGATTTGTGGACTTGGTGGGAGACGGAAATGCCCTGACCGAGCCTTCCGAGTTGCTGGTCTATGAGTGCGACGGGCTGACCTTTCATCGCAACCCTCCGGACCTGGTCCTTTTTCCCCGATCGGCTGGGCAAGTCTGCCAGGTGGTCCGGTTGGCTTGCGAACTGGGGATCAGCTATCTCCCCCGAGGGGCGGGAACCAGCCTGAGCGGCGGGGCCATCCCCATCGCGGGGGGTCTTGTGATCGAGATGTCCAGGCTCAACCGCATCCTGGAAGTCAATGCCTTGGACCGCTACGCAATCGTGGAACCCGGGGTGGTCAACCTGGAGCTGTCTCGGCAGGCCCGCAGCCAGGGGCTCTTCTTCGCCCCCGATCCCTCCAGTCAAAGCGCCTGCACCATCGGGGGAAACATCGCCACCAATGCCGGGGGGCCTCACTGCCTCAAGTACGGCAGCACGGTCCTGCACGTCCTGGCACTGGAAATGGTGACCCCCCAAGGAGAGTTGATCCAGTTGGGCAGCCCCCAAGGATTCAGTCCGGGCTACGATTTGGCGGGGCTCTTCACCGGCAGCGAAGGGACATTGGGAATCATGACCAAGGCCTGGGTGCGCCTGCTTCCCTTGCCGGAGAGCGTCAAGACTTTTCTGGCCGATTTCACATCGATGACAGAGGCCGGACAGGCTGTTTCAGCCGTGATCGCTGACGGGATCGTCCCGGCTGCGCTCGAGATGCTGGATCAGCTCACCATCCAGGCTGTGGAAAGCTCGATATTTGCCGCCGGATATCCCACCGACGCGGCCGCAGTGCTCTTGCTTGAACTGGACGGGCTTGCCGTCGAGACCGCCCAGGCGTCCGACCGAGTCAGCGGGATCCTGAAAGAGCACGGCGCCCGGCAGGTCCGCGAAGCCCGGGACGAAACCGAGCGGGAACGGCTGTGGGCCGGGCGCAAGGGCGCTTTTGGGGCCATGGGTCGAATCGCCAAAAACATCTATCTTCAAGACACGGTTGTCCCCCGCACGCGCCTTAGCCAGGTGCTGGAGAGAATCTACGCCATCGCTGCCAAGCACGAGCTGAAGCTGGTCAATGTCTTTCATGCGGGCGACGGCAATCTGCATCCGATACTGCTTTACGACGCCGACGACCCTGTACAGCTGCAAAGCGTCCAGCAGGCGGCCCAGGAGATGGTCGAGGTTTCGATCGAAGCCGGTGGTACCCTGACCGGAGAGCACGGCATCGGACTGGAAAAGCGCGACTTCATGCCGTATATCTTCAACGATGACGACTTGGAGATCATGAAGCGTATTCGGAAACTCTTCGACCCCCACAGACTGTGCAATCCACACAAGCTTCTTCCTTCGACCAAGGTGTGCATGGAATTCCGTCAGCGGGTCGGCGGTTCAGGCAGGCCATGCATCGAGACTCCTCAATCATTGCAGGAAGAAAGCTGTCAGGAATCATGAGGATGCGTGCAGCGACAAGACTCCGGGTGGAGGCGGGTTGCCTAGCCCTGGCCATAGGCTGGCTGGTTTCGTGCACTTCGCAGACTTCATTCCGGACGGGGGCCGACCGGCTCTTCGAGGCACCCTATTTCGACTGGATTAAGGGACGCCGGGTGGGGCTGATCACCAATCAAACCGGCGTGGATTCCAACCTGGAATTGACGGCTGAACGCCTCGATGCCCATCCCCAAGTTCATCTCAGGGCCATTTTCGGGCCGGAACACGGGTTCTCAGGAACTGCACAGGCTGGAGCCCCCATTGCTTCAAGGGGACGGGTTTACAGCCTCTACGGACAAAACAGAGCCCCCTCGCCTGAGATGCTTGCCGATCTGGACGTGCTGCTTTACGACATCCAGGATGTGGGTGCCCGCTACTACACTTTCATCTCGACCCTCTCCGAGTGCCTGCGGGCAGCAGCCCGTCAGGGGATCCCCTTGGTGGTTTTGGACCGTCCCGCTCCGTTGAACGGCTTGAAAGTGGAAGGCCCTGTCTTGGAAAAAGGCTTTGAAAGCTTCGTGGGGATCCACCCGATTCCGGTTCGTTATGCCATGACTCCTGCTGAAATTGCCGGACTGCTCAATGACGAACTGCAGCTGGGCGCCGACTTGAAGGTGGTCCCCATGCAAGCCTGGCAGCGCCGTCACTGGTACGACGAGACGGGTCTGCAATGGATTGCCCCCTCCCCCAACATGCCTTCCTTGACGACGGCAACGGTCTACCCCGGCTTATGCCTGATCGAGGGGACCAATCTCTCCGAGGGGCGGGGTACGACGCGTCCTTTCGAATTGATCGGCGCCCCCTGGCTTCAAGCTCGCCGATTGGCTGCACAGCTCAACCGCTTGGGGCTGCCGGGTGTCCGCTTCCGCCCCCAGGGATTCCGGCCCAGCTTCTCCAAGCATTCGGGGCAGCAGTGCGACGGGATTCAGGTCCACGTAACGGACCGCACCAGATTCAAGCCTCTGAGCACGGCGCTGAATGTGCTCAGCGAAGCCCTTCGGCTGCACCCCCGACAATTCCAGTTCAATGACCGG
>JANQFM010001077.1 GCA_028277865.1 Acidobacteriota bacterium | reverse complement strand
AACCAGGCATTGTGGTCGCTCTTCAAGGCCATCAGTCAGCTGGAAGACGTCCGGGATTGCGCCCGGTTTTTCAGAGACCTGTGCACTGTGCCCGAACTGAAGGCTTTGGCCGAACGCTGGGAAGTGGGTCAGCTGGTGGCCCAGGGCGTACCTTACCGCCAGATCAGCAAGCAGACCGGCGCCAGCACCGCCACCATTACCCGTGTTGCCCACTGGGTCCGCCATGGGGAAGGGGGCTATCGCTTGTTGTTGCACCGGAAATCGGAAGCCGGCGGAAAAGAATGAGCGGAGCAGGCGCGGGATCATGATGAGGCAGCTGGACGGAAACAACCTCAAGATCGCCATTCAGCGCAAGGGACGCCTGGCCCAGTCCTCGCAGCGTTTTTTGCGCTCGCTGGGGCTGGAGTTCGAGTATTCGGACGGGCGGCTTTTCTCCAACTGCAGCAACCTCCCCATCGATCTGCTGTTTTTGCGCGACGACGATATCCCGGAGTATGTGCAGGACGGAGTGGCTGACTTGGGCATTGCCGGGCTGAACATCCTGCGCGAACAGCAGGCCCGGGTGGTGCGTCTGGAGTCGCTGGGATTCGGCGCCTGCCGGCTTTGCATTGCGGTGCCCAACCACGGCCCGCTGAAGTGCCTGGACGACCTGTCCGGCAAGCGCATCGCCACCTCCTATCCCTCGACCCTGAAAGGCTTCCTGCAGGAAAAAGGCCTGCGGGCCGACATCATCAAAATCCGAGGTTCGGTGGAGATTGCGCCCAGCCTGGATGTTGCCGACGCCATCTGCGACCTGGTCTCCACCGGCAGCACTTTGCGCCAAAACGACCTCAAGGCCATCGGAACCCTGATCGAATCCCAGGCGGTCCTGATGGGCAATCCCGACTCCTTCAAGGACGCGGTCAAGGCCACATTGATCGATCGGTTGCGCATCCGCGTACAGGGAACCCTCAAAGCCAGGAGCACCAAGTACGTCATGATGAACGCTCCCCGCTCCGCTATGGAGAGTATCCGGGAAACGCTGCCGGGGATGAGGAGCCCGACCGTGATGCCCCTGGCCGACCAGGACATGATGGCCATTCATGCTGCCGTACCGGAAGAGACATTCTGGGACGTGATCGAAAAGCTCAAAGGCAGCGGCGCCCAGGACATCCTGGTCCTGCCGGTGGAGAAAATGGTGCTATGAGGGGAAGGAGTCAGGAATCAGGAGTCAGGAATCAGGAAGAGAAGATGGATTCAGCCAAGACTCCTCGGACGTTCCTCCGCCTCTGAACTGACAACTGGCAACTGGCAACTGACAACTGTCCTGACATGAAACGCTATCGACTCGCCGATCTCAGCCAAGTGGAAGTGGAGCAGTTGTGCCAGCGCAATCCTCTTCATGATCCCGAGGCATTCGAAACCTGCCGCCTCATCTTTACGGCGGTTGAGCGAGAAGGAGACGCAGCGCTGCGGCGCTGGACGCACCAGTTGGACAGCGTCTGGATCGACGACTTCAGGGTTGCCGGACAGGAGTTCGATCAAGCCTGCCAGACAGTTGAGGGCCGCACCCTGGAGTCGCTGCAGCAGGCAGCCGACAACATTCGGCTGTTTCACTCCCGGCAGCAGGCCCCCCGACAGAAGGTCGAGGTCCAGCCGGGGGTGACTTGCTGGAGGGAGAGCCGGGCCATCGAAAAAGTGGGCCTTTATATTCCAGGAGGCACTGCCGTCCTTCCTTCCAGTGTTCTGATGCTGGGCATCCCGGCCCGCCTGGCCGGCTGCCGTCAGATCTCCGTCTGCGTTCCGCCGCGCCCGGACGGCACGGTCGCAGCTGAAGTCCTGGCAGCCGCCAGGATGGTCGGCCTGAATCGTATCTTCAAGATCGGCGGCGCCCAGGCCATAGCCGCCATGGCGTTGGGAACCGAAAGCGTACCCCGTGTCGACAAGATCTTCGGGCCCGGCAACCGCTGGGTTCAGGCGGCCAAGCGGCTGGCTTTTCGCTACGGCACGGCCATCGACCTGCCCGCCGGACCCAGCGAAGTGCTGGTGGTGGCCGATGCCAAGGCCCATCCCGGATTTGTAGCGGCCGACTTGATTTCGCAAGCCGAGCACGGCAGCGACAGCCAATCTGTCCTGGTCACCGACAGCGCTGAAGTCGTCACAAAAGTCGAACTGGAACTAGCCCGCCAACTTGACGATTTGCCCCGCAGGAACTTGGCCTCCCAGTCCTTGCAGCAAAGCTATTCAATACGGACCGCAGACTTGGAAGGCGCCATCGGCTTCGCCAACCGATACGCCCCCGAGCACCTCATCCTGAACGTCGAGAACGCACACGTCTGGGCAGAAAAGATCGAATCGGCGGGATCGGTCTTTTTAGGCCCCTGGTCTCCCGAGGTGGCCGGCGATTACGCATCTGGCACCAATCACACCCTGCCCACTTCAGGTGCCGCCCGAGCCTTTTCGGGAGTCTCGCTGGACAGCTTCGTCAAGAAAATCACATTCCAGGAGCTGACGCCGCAGGGATTGTCCTTGCTGGCCCCCGCCCTGCAGCAACTGGCCACCATCGAAGGCCTGGAAGGCCACCGTAGGGCTGTGACGGTGAGAGGGAAGGAGTCGGGAGTCGGGAGTCGGGAGTCAGGAAGATAGGGGAACAGAGACCGGAAGGCGGCAGATGAAGGAGTTGTCAGTCAGTTGTCAGCGGGATGTTACTTTCTGCAGGCCTTGGACCTTGGACCTTGGACCTTGGACTTTGCCTCCGCCTTCCCCTCTTCCCGACTCCTGACTCCCGACTCCTGACTCCTCTGGATTTCGAACCATGCTTGAACAACTGATCCGCCCCAACATTCGCCGACTCAAGCCCTACCACTGCGCACGGGACACGGTGAGCGACGGCCTGCTGCTGGATGCCAACGAGAATCCCTATCCAAGCCAATGGTCAGGCGTTGCCCTCAACCGCTATCCGGATCCGGCTCAGAGAGAGTTGCGCCAGGCCTTGTCCGAATACGTCGGCCTGCCTCCTGAATACGTCCTGGCCGGCGCGGGTTCGGACGAAGTCCTGGAATGGATCTTCAAGGTCTTTGCCGAGCCCGCCGCCCACCAAGTGGCAGTCGTGGAGCCCTCCTACGGCATGTACCGCGTCCTGGCCGACATCCACAACGTCCCGGTCTTCGAATTCCATCTGGACCGGCCAAGCTTCGATTTCAATGCTGAACGGTTCTTGGATTCGGTGCCGGAGTGCGTCAGGGTGGCTTTCCTGTGCTCTCCCAACAACCCTACCGCCAATCTGCTTGACCGCCGCCAATTGCTGAAGCTGTGCCGCAACTGGCCTCGGCTGGTGGTGGTGGACGAAGCCTACATCGAATTTGCCGACGGGCCTTCGCTGGCGCAGGAAGTCCGCCGCAACCCCAACTTGATCGTGCTGCGGACCCTTTCCAAGGCCTGGGGTCAGGCGGCCATCCGCCTGGGTTATGCCTTGGCCGATCCCACGGCCATCTCTTACTTTCAAAAGGTCAAAGCGCCCTACAACCTCAACGCGCTGACCATGCAGCGGGGCATCGACCGGCTGCG
>JANQFM010001006.1 GCA_028277865.1 Acidobacteriota bacterium | reverse complement strand
CTGCTGGTCTCCGGCGCCACCGGCACTGGCAAAACGCTGATAGCGACTCACTTTGTTTCGGTGGCCGAACACGAAGAGGAGCGGAGCATCCTGTTTTCCTACGAAGAGAGCCGGGAGCAAGTCATTCGCAACGCTGCCGGCTGGGGAATCGACTTCAAGAGCATGGAAAGGAATGGACGGCTACGGATCCTCTCTGCCCATCCGGAGACAGCCGGGCTGGAAGATCACTTGATGCAGATTCAGCGAGAAATCGAGGACTTTCAACCCACCCGGCTAGCCTTAGACAGCTTGAGTGCGCTGGAGCGGCTCGACCCGGACGGACTGCGTGAGTACATCGCCGGATTGACTTCTTCCTTGAAGCGCGCCGGAGTCACCGGACTGTTTACATCCACCCCTCCGGCCCTTGTCGGCACTTCGAGTGCAGCCGAGGCCTTTGCTTCGTCGCTGACCGACACAATCATCCTCTTGCGCTACGTGGAGGTTTATGGGGAAGTCAAGCGCGGCCTGACCATTCTCAAGATGCGAGGCTCGCCCCATGATCATGAAATCCGGGAATTCAAAATCGGCCCGCAGGGAATGAGAATCGGCAAGCCGTTCCGCAGCGTTGCCGGCATTCTGGCCGGCAGGCCGCGCCAAATCACCCGCGATGAGATCGAAAGGCTGGATGAACTCTTTCGTGACTAACGGGAGTGATCAGAAGCCGCCAGTATCCGGCGCTTTGCCTGGGAGCTGTGCAAATGGAGGACCGGAAGGCCTTTCAGGTATTGCTTGCCGAAGACATTCCGAGCGATGCTCTAAGGCTGCAGCAAACCCTATTGGCCCAGTGCCCTAAGCGTTTTGAGCTCACTCATGTGGATCGCCTTGAACAGCTGCGGGACCGTTTGTCTGCCAGTCGGTTTGACGTTGTGCTGCTGGACCTGGGCCTGGGCGGCGATCGTGGGCTCGATGCCCTCAAGTCAATCATCCGATGGGATGGCGGCCGGACGCCCATCGTTGTGCTGGTCGCAAGCGAATGCACCCCGCAGGCTCCCCGAAAAGCCGTACAAGCAGGAGCGCAGGACTTCCTCATCAAGAGCGGCTCGGATCTGGCCAGGCTGCCCCTGGCCTTGGAGCTTGCCATCCTGCGCCATCGCGCCCTTCTGAGGCGCACCGAGGAACTGCGGGCTACCCGCAAGCGTCTCTACAGGATCATCCGAAAGAATGCCGATGGCATGATCCTCCTGGACCAGCAGGGCAAGGTGCGGTTCGCCAATCCAGCCGCGGAGCGCCTTTTCGGCAGGAGTCGAAAGGCCTTGATCGATTCTCCCTTCGGATACCCTCTGGTCGCTGATGAGGCAACGGAATTGGACATCGTGCAGCAAGATGGAGGAACGGCGGTGGCCGAAATGCGGTTGGTTCAGATCGGTTTTGAGGGCGCACCCGCTGTGCTGGCCTCTTTTCGGGACATCACAGACCGCAAGCGGGATGAAAGGGAAATCAAGAAGCTGAACGAAGAGCTCGAAGAACGGGTCCGCCAACGCACTGCCCAGCTCGAAGCCGCCAACAAGGAGCTGGAATCGTTCAGCTACTCCGTTTCACACGACTTGAGGGCGCCTTTGCGCCACATCACAGGCTTTTCCGAAACACTCCTGAGACGATCAAAAACGCGGCTGGACGGTGAAGACCGCTCTTTTCTGGAAAGGATTGTGCGGGCCGCACATCGCATGGATCATCTGATCATCGATCTGCTCAATCTCTCCCGGACTGGCCGCGTCAAACTCAACAAGCAACCCGTTCATCTCAGCAGACTGGTCGATGAGGTGCGGCGGGAACTGACAGCTGAAACAGATGGCCGCCAAATCGAATGGAGCGTCGCGCCGCTGCCGCTTGTGCATGCGGATCCGTCGCTGCTGCGCCAAGCGATCGCCAACCTCCTCTCCAACGCGGTTAAATTCACTCGCCATCGATCTCCTGCCCGAATCGAGATAGGCACACAATCCTATAGGGGGCAATCTTCTGTGGTTTTTATACGGGATAACGGCGTGGGCTTCGAGATGGAGAATGCCCATCGACTCTTCAAGCCATTCCAGCGCCTGCATGAACGACACCGATTTGAAGGGAACGGGGTCGGCTTGGCCAACGTCCAGC
>JANQFM010001004.1 GCA_028277865.1 Acidobacteriota bacterium | reverse complement strand
TAGACCACCGCTTCGACCGAGCTGACGATTCCCTTGATGCGCAGCAGAAGGTCTTCGGGAGAGGTGGCGCTGCGCAAGGCGTCTTCCTTGCTGATCAGGCCGTTTTGATAGTGGTCGAAGATGGAGCGGTCAAAGGACTGCATGCCGTACTGGGTGTAGCCGGTTTCCAGCGCATGCTTGATTTCCTTGGTCTTCTCAGGCGCTTCGATGATGCTGCGCACGTATTCGGTGTTGCGCAGGATCTCCACGGCAGGCACCCGGCCCTCAAAGACCGAACTGCGAATCAGGCGCATCGAAATAATGGCCCGCAGGCTGAAGGCCAGACGGGAGCGGATGTCCTGCTGCTGATGGTCGGGGAAAATGGAGATGATCCGGTTGACGGTCTCGAGGGTGTCGGTGGTGTGCAGGGTGCTCATCACCAAGTGGCCGGTCTCGGCGGCCTGAAGGGCGGTTTGGACGGTCTCGTAGTCGCGCATTTCGCCCACCATGATGACGTCGGGATCCTGGCGCAGGGCACTGCGCAAGGCGGCCGTGAAGCCCTCTGTATCGACGTTGACCTCCCGTTGGCTGATGAAGCTGTTCTTGTCTTTGAAGAAGTACTCGATCGGATCTTCGATGGTGATGATGTGGGCGTGGCACAGCTCGTTGATATGGGCGACCATTGAGGCCAAGCTGGTCGACTTGCCGCTGCCGGTTGCGCCGGTGACCAGGATCATGCCGCGCTGCTCCATGGCGATGTCCTTGAGGACGGGGGGGAGGTTCAGCTCCTGGATGCTTTGGACAGCCTCCGGGATGACGCGCATGACCATGGAGATGGAGCCGCGCTGGTGGTAGACAGCCAATCGGAACCGTCCCAGCCCGCCAATGGCGAAGGAAAGGTCGATTTCAGCCTTCTGGGCCAAGGCTTCGCGTTGACGTGCACTGAGAAGGTGCTGGGCCAGATCCAGGGTGTCTTCCTTGGTGACCCGGCTGAAGCCTTCCAACTCAGCAAGCTTTCCCTGAATGCGCAGGTGTGGGATCGACCCGGACTTGATGTGGATGTCGGATGCGTTCTTATCGAGTGCGATTTGAAGCAGGCTTTTCAAATCCAGCATGGCGGCCACTCAGTTCAGTCGAGACTCCCGGTTTTGCGCGAATAGCCGCAAGGGCACTCCGCGTTCCCAAAGCCCATGCATCCACTTATCGGAAGAAGAGGCCGTGTCTTGAATTTTTTAATTTTCTTGAGGTGCCTGCATAATCTGCAAATTAATCAAAATTCGATTCGGCTGAAAAACCCCTGTTCGCGCAAATGGCGCAGCTAAATCCAATCCACGATCTTGACCCGAAGGAAATTGATTTGACACCAAAGGCGGCGCTGACCGGGAGCGCCCGCATCCTGCGGGCCACGGCTGTTTGGGGCTCCCGTCCCGGCAGGCGGGCAGTTTCGGCCTCCGGAGGCCCGCAAGATAAAGATGCGGGCGCTCCGTCCGAGGCTGGTTCGACCGCCAGGCTGTTCAGTTACACCTACTTCGAGATTTGGGTGTGCCGCTACGGATCAGGAGTCTCCGAGATTCAAAGATCAAGGCGCGGCACCGATTTTGGAGTGGACGGGAGTCATCCAGCCGTGGCGGTCTTCGACCTTGCCCTGGAGAATCTCGCTCAAGGCACTTTGCAGGCTGGCCGTGACGGGGCCCCGGCTGCCTTGGCCCACCTGGATGCGATCAACCGATCGGATGGGGGCTACTTCCGTGGCGGTGCCGGTAAAGAAAAGTTCGTCGGCGGTGTAGAGCATCTCGCGGGCAACGACCCGCTCCACGATCCGGTATCCCAGATCCTGAGCCAGGGTCATGACTGCAAGGCGCGTAATGCCGGGCAAGATGGCCTGTTCCAAAGGAGTGGTGTAAAGCACCCCGTCCTTGACCAGAAAGAGGTTTTCCCCGCTGCCTTCGCTGACGTATCCCTGGGGAGTCAGAGCGATTCCCTCCACGTACCCGTTGGCCTCGGCTTCCATCTTGATCAATATGCTGTTGAGATAGTTGCCAGCGGCTTTGGCCATGGTGGGAAAAGTGTTGGCGGCCGGCCTGGTCCAGGATGAAACGCAAACATCGACGCCCGATTCCATGGCCTCTTCGCCCAGGTAGCGTCCCCACTCCCAGACGATGACGAAGCACTCGACGGAGGTGCCGAGGGGGTTGACGCCGATGCTGCCCAGCCCGCGCAAGACCAAGGGTCGGATGTAGCACTGCCGCAGGTCGTTGGCCCGGATGGTCTCCAATACCGCCTCGTCAAATTCCTGGCTGCTAAAAGGCGGTTGCGTGCGGTAAATCCTGCACGACTCGATCAGGCGGCGGGTATGGTCCTGCAGCCGAAAGACTTCCGGCCCACGCCGGGTGTCATAGCAGCGAATGCCCTCAAACCAGCTCGATCCGTAGTGCAGCGCGTGCGAAAGCACGTGAACCTGTGCCTTGTCCCAATCGACCAACTCCCCGTTGTGCCAGATCTTGCTTGCTCGGATTTCGTTCATGAGGATTAGCTGTCGGTTGTCAGTTGTCAGTTGTCAGTTGTCAGCGGGGCAGTATAGCAGTAGTCAGCTGCCTGTGAATTCTCTGGCGTACTCTGAACTGACAACTGACAACTGATGGCTACTTCGCATAGTAGCCTTTTCTCGTCCGCACCTTGAGGCTTTTTTCGCGGGTGCCTTGCACGACGACGTCGATGTTGCGCCACTGGCCGTCCCGACTCTTGTTTCCGGGCGTGTAGGCAAGGCGATACTGGCTGCGCAGTTCGCGGGCGATGGTGGAGAAGACCTCATCCAGCTCATTGATGTCTTCGGGAAAGAAGGACTTGCCGCCGCTGGTGTCGGCGATGGTGGTGATTTCAAGCTCGACTTTTTCGCGCTGTGACTTGAAGAGGCCGAATATCCCCTTGCCTTCGCTCAAGTCGGTATCCAGGAAGGCCACGATGTAGACCTGCACGTCCGATTCGCGGATCTTGTCCACCAGTTCGTGCTGCTGGTAATAGCTGTCCTTGTCCTCCCCGTCGGTGAAGACCAGGATGGCTTTCTTGGCCTCACTCCCCTCCCGCGCCTTGTCCAGGGCCAGGAAGATTGCGTCGTACAAAGCGGTGCCGCCCGAGATGATGATGTTGTCCAGGGCATCTTGGATGTCGAGCGGATCGCGCGTGAAGTCCTCTTCCAGGCTCACTTCGTCCTTGAAATCGATCAGGAATAGTTCATTTTGAGGGTGATTCTGTTCCAGGAACTTCTGGGTGGCACTGTTGACCAAGTCCACCTTGCCCCGCATGCTGCCGCTGCTGTCCATCACCACTCCGATGGTGGAAGGGACATCATCCAGCCCGAAGTAGTTGATCTCCTGCTGGATCTTGTCCTCAAAGACCATGAAATCGCTCTTGGTGAGGCTGGAAACGATTTGGCTGCCGGCGCCGTAGACCGAAACATAAAGGACGACCTGCTCGACATTGGCGGTGAAGCGGGCCTCCTCCTCTTTTTCTTGCGTCGCGGGATTTTCTTGGCGAGCTGTCAGTGGGGGCAGGATCAGCCAGCAGGCCAGGGCTGCTCGAAACCAGGGCAAGCCGTTCATGCCTTATATGATGCCGCAAACGACAGGAACTGCTCAACCAAGATCCCGAGAGTCCCGCGCCAAGAACGCCAAGGCGCAAAGAGACCAGGCGGTTTTATCTGTGCGCGAAACAAGTCTTCAGTTGCGGGGAGGGAAGTAGCCTTCCTTGTGGCGGATTTTGAGCTTGGGCATTCCTTCGGGGGGGTCAAGCTCGACCTTGATCTTGCGCCATTTGCCGTTGAAATCGATGTTGGATGGGGTGTAGCCCACGACGTATTGGTTGCGCAGTTCGGTGTGGATCAGGTCGCAGAAGTAGTCCAACTGCTTGAAATTGTTGGGGAAGAAAGGACGCCCACCCGACAGGCGGACGATCTCGCTGATGACCGTGCGGCCATAGCCGATTTCGCCTTTTTCGCCGATCACATAGATCTGGGCGTCCGACTCGCGGGCGAACTCCTTCAGCTCGCTGTAGGTGTATCGGCTGCTGTTGTCCTCGCCGTCGGTGATGACGATGAGAGCCCTTTTTTCATGACGCCCTTCGCGGATCTTCTCCAGACCCAGGTAAATGGCGTCGAACAAGGCGGTGCGGCCCTTTGCGTCGGTGAAGGCCACTTCGCTGCGGATGTTCTCGCTGCGGGGAGTGAAGTCCTGGACGATGGCGGTGCGGTCGTTGAAGGTGACCAAGAAGTACTCGTCGCGCGGATCGCCCTGCTCCAAAAAGCGGATGATCGAGTTGCGTGCGCTGAGCAGGTTGTCGCCCATCGAACCGCTGATGTCGAGGATAAAGCCCACGCTGATGGGGGACTTGTCATTGGAAAAGTAGTCGATGGCCTGCTCCACCTTGTCCTCGAAGAGCCGAAAGTGCTCCCGGTCCAGACCGATGACGAATCGGTTGAGGGGGTCGGTCACAGTGGCCCGCACCAGCACCGTGTCCTTCTTGGCTCGGAAAATCGGAGGACCCTGAGGGACGGAAGGGCTGGGATCTTGAAAGGCGAAGACTGAGTTGGTGATAAAGAAGGCCAGGGCTGCGAAGCAAGAAGCTGAGCAACGCATACCTTCAATTGTAGACCATCAGCCTGCAAAAGAAAAGGGGAAGGGCAGGGTGACGACTGGATGACTTACTCTCTTTGCACCCTGCACTCTCTCTGCGTGTCTGCGCCTCTGCGTGAGGTGCCCTTAACCCAATACTGCTCACTTAAAAGGGATTGTGCTGGAAGCAATAGAGGTCACGTGCCGGGCTTGTCCCGGTCGGGCCGTGGTGCGACCGGCATGGCGCACCTGCCGCTTCCGACCCCTTGCGGGGACCGG
>JANQFM010000611.1 GCA_028277865.1 Acidobacteriota bacterium | reverse complement strand
ATGGCCGAGGAACCGGCGATCACCAGGCTGAGGGGATTGAACTTACGGAAGAGGTAAATCAGGTATCCGCAGACTGCATAGTAAAAGAGAATATCTCCCCACCAGAGCAGGTAGGCGTGCAGCATGCCGATCAGCATCAGCCAGAAGCAGCGGAGGTAGTGCACCTTGGCCAGATTCTTGTCCGCCGAAGCCCTTTGCGCCATCAGGATCAACCCGGCCCCGAAGAGCATCGAAAAGATGGTCATGAACTTCTGGTCGAAAAACACGTGTGCGACAAGCCACTCCACCCGGTCCCAACCCTCGAACCCTCCCATCAAGAGAGGATTGAAGTAGACCTCTATGGGAAAGGCGAAGCCGATGATATTCATGGCCAAAATGCCCAGCAAGGCAAACCCCCTCAGCACGTCCACAGAGGTGTGGCGCTGTTTTTCAGTTACAGGGCGCAGTTCGTCGGGCATCACTGGTGCAGTCGGAGACGGTTCGGATCCCATGTTGCTGCGAGCATATCAGAGGGGGAGCGCGCGAAAAAGCTCTTTATGGGTTCCCCCTCTGATATGCTCGGCAGCATGAGAAACTCGATTGCCGCTCTTTACCTGACACTGTCTGCAACCGTCCTGTTGGCTTCCGATCCCAGCCCGCTGCAGCTGATGGACGTCTTTCAGCTGGAATATGCCTCCGATCCCCAGATCTCTCCCGACGGGAATCGCATCGCCTACCTGCGCAATTCATTCGACCTGATGAAGGACCGACGCCAGTCGCGCCTTTGGATCATCAATTGGGACGGCAGCGATCATCGTCCGCTGCTTTCCGAAAGCGGGCAATCCGCACCGCGCTGGTCGCCGGACGGCACGCGTCTGCTCTTTTCCTGCCGGGTGGAAGGCAAACCGCAGCTCTGCGTCCACTGGCTGGAGACCGGTCAGACGATGCGCATCACCCAGCTGACCCAGCCTCCCCGCAACGCCTCCTGGTCGCCGGACGGCCAGTGGGTAGCCTTCAACATGGTGGTGCCGCGCCAGGAAACCTACAAAGCTTCCCTGCCCCGCCCGCCCCAAGGCGCCGAGTGGGCCTCCCCTCCCCGCGTCATCGAACGATTGCGCAACCGGGCTGATGGAAGGGGGTACCTGACCGACGGCTACCAGCAGGTTTTCGTTGTCCCCGCCCAGGGGGGAACCCACCGTCAGCTCACCTCCGGCCCCTACGACCACAACGGCGCGCCGGTCTGGAATCCCAACGGACGAGAGCTGATCTTCTCAGGCAACCGCAATCCGGAGTGGGAGTACGAGTTCCGCAATTCTGAAATCTACTCCGTATCCATTGAAAGCGGCGAAATCCAGGCCCTGACCTCGCGCAACGGCCCCGACCGCAGCCCCGCCTTCTCGCCCGACGGAAAGCACATCGCTTATTTGGGCTACGACGACCGCGTCCAGACCTACCAGGTCACCCAGCTTTCGGTCATGAACCGGGACGGCAGCGGCAAGACCCTGCTCAGCGGGCAACTTGACCGCAGCCTGCAGGATCCCGTCTGGGATTCCCAGGGAAAAGGCCTCTACTTCCTCTTCGACGACCAAGGCAACACCAAGCTGGGGTACGTAGCACTGCAAGGCGGGCAAATCGCCGTGCTGGCCGGGGACGTGGGCGGAACCAGCCTGGGACGCCCCTACCGCGGCGGCTCTTTTTCAGTGGCCTCCAACGGTCGCTTTGCCTTTACCCAGACTCGCCCTGAGCATCCCGGCGACTTGGCTGTCGGACTGCCCGGGGAACCTCGGACACGCCGCCTGACGGCTTTGAATGACGACATTTTCAGCCAACGAAGCCTGGCATCCGTCGAAGAGATCTGGTGGGAATCCTCCTACGACAATCGACGCATACAAGGCTGGATCGTTCGCCCTCCCGGCTTCGATCCGAACACGAAGTACCCACTTTTGCTGGAGATCCACGGCGGGCCCATCTCCAATTACGGCGACCGCTTTTCGGCCGAGATCCAGCTCTATGCCGCCGCAGGCCATGTGGTCCTGTACGCCAACCCTCGCGGCAGCACCAGTTACGGCGAAGAATTTGGTAATTTGCTCCACCACAACTATCCGGGGCAGGACTACGACGACCTCATGTCGGGCATCGATGCCGTCATCGCGCGCGGCTTCATTGACGAGCGCAACCTCTTCGTCACCGGAGGCAGCGCCGGAGGCATCATGACCGCCTGGATGGTGGGCAAAACCGACCGCTTTCGGGCCGCTGTGTCGGCCAAGCCGGTCATCAATTGGTACAGCAAGGTCCTGGTGGCCGACAACTATTACGCCTACCACAACTACCGATACCCCGGATCCCCTTGGGAGAATCCCGAGGCCTACATGCGTTTTTCGCCTATTTCGTTGGTGGGCAATGTCTCGACACCCACCCTGCTCATGACCGGCGACGCCGACCTGCGCACTCCCCTTTCCGAAGCCGAGCAGTTCTTCCACGCCCTCAAGCTGCGCAAAGTCGATACCGCCCTGGTGCGGATCCCCGGCGCTTCCCACAACATCGCCGCACGGCCCAGCCAGCTCATCGCCAAGGTGGCGTATGTGCTGGATTGGTTCGAGAGGTACAAAAGGAAGGAATCAGGGGACAGAAATCAGGAATCAGAGTCGAGAATGGGATTCGCGCAAAGCCGCAAAGCCGCAAAGAACGCAAAGTAAAGAAGGGAAAATCCTTATTAGCCAGAAATGTAAGCATTCCTGGGCCGCCGCCGGGCCTGCCCCGGCGGAGCCCACGACTGGAAAGCTAGAATCGGTGGAGCCAAACAATTGCGCATCCCCTCCCCTC
>JANQFM010000229.1 GCA_028277865.1 Acidobacteriota bacterium | reverse complement strand
GGATTGGCGGTGCCTCACCTTTCACGGATTGAAAACGGAAGGATAGTTCCCTCCACACGGACCCTCAATCGCATCGCCAATGCCCTGGCGACACCGATCACTTCTTTTTTCGATGCACAACCGCCTTTGGAGGGAAGCGACCGCTGTCCGGTGAGCCTGTCAGGGCGCTGTATTCTTGATCATGTCTTTGTCGGACCAGGGCGGCGCCCCAAGATACACATCGAGAGCTACACCACTGAGCAACTGGAAATCCTGCGCCTGTGCAATTTCCTTCTTCATTCGGGAGACCAGGAGGCGGTGGCTGCCCTTTCTACGATCGTAGAGTCTTTGGCCGAACGGGCCGCTTCCAAAGAGCCGCGCAGGTTCGGCTACGACACGAAGTCGCTTGAATGAAGATGCCCTTACTGAGAAGCCGGCAGCGACCATCCGAGAGAGGGATCTTCTTTCTCTGTGCTCTTTGTGCCTTTGCGCCACCCTCCCCTTCATAAGCCTCGAACCACGTCCAGCTTCAGCCGGCCCGAAGGATCTCCCGAGAGTTGGGCGCTTGCGCGCGTTCTGGACATCCAGTCGCGGTACTCCAGGCCAACGCTTCCGTCGGAGTGCAAGCTCAGCACGCAGAATCCGTTGTTTCCACGCCCTTGCCGAAGCCCCGTTTCGGCGGGAAACCTTGCAGAAGTCTCCAGGAATTCCAGGGGCGCAGGAGGCGGCTCGCCAAGTCTCTTGCGCTTGTAGGGATAGCCGCCGTGGCCAATGCAGCTGCCGATAAAGGGAGTTGCTTGCGCCCGATTGAACAGGGCGCAGTAGTGCGTGTTCCCCCAAAACCAGAGATCGATCAACTTTCGCCGGCTCAGGTCGAAGAGGTCTTTGCTGAGCAGTTCTGTGATCTCATCGCTGCCGTATTCATAGGGGTGGTTGGCACTGAGCAAAATGTTGAAGCGACCGGACTGCCGACCGTCTTTGAGACGCTCTTCCAGCCACGCAAGGTGGATGGGATTCTGAAAACGGCCGTCCTCGAAATAGGCCGTGTCGATGCCGATAATCTGGAACTTCTCGGATTCGAGCGCAAAATAGCTGCCCTCCTGACGCTGCCGCCCGGGATGACGGCCCCGCAGGTCATCGATGTACTTGAGGTACCACTTGCCTCCCCGCAGCATTTCGTGGTTGGCATTCAGGAAAAACAGCTCAGTCCGGCCTTCGACTTTCTCCAGAGGCTTTTGGACATAATTCCTGAATTCCTTTTCCCTTCCGGCGTAGTAGACATCACCGCAATGAATGCCCAGCGGGAAGCGTTGATCTTCAATTTGCTTGCTGATGTAGTTGGACTGGTATTCTCCCGTTCCCCAATCGCTGAAAAGGGCGATCTGCAAAGGCGATTGGGCCCCGGGTTCGGCCAATCGATAGCGGAAGCCCGAGCTTGCCTGCGTGTGGAACGGAAAGGGGACTTTCCTAGGAGGAAACAAAAACGGCCCGGCGGCAAACAATACCCATCGAAAGGCGTCCCCGAACGTCTCGAACTTCCGGCGTCCCGGACGAATCGGATAACGATCCAGGTCCATGCCGGGGAAAGTGAAATCCGCAGGCAGGCTCTCGGCGGCGGACTCCAGTGAATCGGCGGCGAGCATCAGCCGCTCGGCCCTGTGCGGCATTTCGAGGGAGAAGCGAAGGTCCTCGATCATCTTCTCCAACTGGTCTTCCGTCAGATCTTCGTCGACCACGCTGCGGAAATAGGCCAGAGTCTCCCTGGGATCGCTGAAAAGCCGCTGTTGGATCTCAACCAGGTTGTCGGCGCTCAGATCGAGCTCATCATCGTCGTCTTCCGGCTCGGCAACCGGCAGGCCGTCGGCTGCATCGACGCAACGCCGCAGCAGGGCACAATCCGATTCGCTGGCAGCAATCTTGTTGAAGGTGATGTCCAGCTTTTCGAACACGCTGTGAATGTTGCAGGCCAAAGCGTGCTCCTGCTGGGGATCGGGATCCGTTTCGCCCGCAAAATGAAGGCCCACCACAATGCCGGCATGCTCACCATCGGCAATCAGCCACACACTGCCGGAGTCTCCGCCCTGGCTGATTTCACCCTCCTTCGCCGGATGGTCGGGATCGGGGCGGATCTCAAAACCGCCGATCTGCCGAACCCCTTCACCCGCGTAAGCAATGTTGGCAACCACTCCCACCCGCTTCACGATTCCTCGCGTCACGCCCGTGGTACGGCCTGATTTGATGACGCGATCGTTCAATTCCGCCTTGCCGATGCTCTTCGATGGAGCCTCTTCCAGTTCGAGGACACTCTCCTGAAAGCCGCGGTCCTCGATCGACGCCACGGCACAGTCGCCGGCCAGGCCCAGATGGCTGCGCACAAGGCGGCCCAGAAACGATTTGCGCCGCGAGCCGCCGTCGAAGGATCCCGGCTGCAGGATCCTGTCGCCTGCTTTGCCTGCCCCTCCCTGCAGCACGTGCCAGTTGCTGAGCACATAGGGCTGCCCCGTCTGTGCGTCGTAGACTATCGCCCCCAGTGTTCCGGCAGATTCATTTTCATGGGCGATGCTCAGGCCCGGCCGAATCGGATCCTGACGCCTGCGGCGGGTGCGGCGAAAGTTGTCCGCTTCGGCCCGGGCTGCTTCCGAGGACTGATCAAGCACGATCACATCCGGCTGGTAGACCCGTTCCAGCACCTGAACACGAATCTGGTTTCCGTCCTCGTCCTCCAGATAATTCGGCAGTTTCTCGAGGCCTTCGGCTTGCAGGCTTTCCAGCCCCACCTTCTTTCGAACGGTGAACTGGATGCAGAGTTCTTGGGTCTCTTCACCCGTCTCCTTGTCCACTTGATAGCCGACCCCCACCGAGGTCACGTCCTTTGTGTTCAGGAAACGCTGCGCCTTGCTCCGCAGCAGCCGAACCAGTTCTTGCTGATCCGGCTGGCGCCTTTTCATTCGCTTCTTAGCCATCTAAAGCCCCTCCTCGGTTACTCACATCCAGACGGCAAAACTGGGAGACAGGAGGGAAGCCCGCGAAACCTTTCGTGCCTTCATGCGGGCTCCCCCTTTCGGTCCTCTCGGATACGCACCAGACAAGGATTGCGTAGGAATAGACGGACGCCAGAGAATCTTTTCCCTTTTCCTCCTTAAAGAGAGTCACTCTGATCGCGAAAAATGTTCAAATATTGGACGTGTTGAGCAATTGGAGAGGAGGAGAGGGAATGAGCCCGATCAAGATACGCCTTCACCGGGGCGAAAGGGCCGTCGCCGACGCGCTGCGGGAACTCCGCAGCAAACGCATCGTCGAACGCATCTGGGCGCAGGATCACACCGTCTGGAAGCCCGACCCCGGCGAGATCAGCAACCGGCTGGGCTGGCTCGACAGCCCGCAGAGCATGCTGGAGGCTGTCCCCCGGATCGAAGCCTTCGCCCAACGTGCCCGCCAGGATGGGTTGAAGCAAGCCTTGCTGCTGGGAATGGGAGGGTCCAGCCTGGCTCCGGAAGTCTTTCGGCACACCTTCGGAGTCCGGCAGGGCTTTTTGGACTTGTCGGTCCTGGACAGCGTCGATCCGGCAGCCGTCCTGGAGTGTGCGGCCCGCCACGATCCGTCCGCCACCCTTTACATCGTGTCCAGCAAATCGGGAGGCACGGTCGAGACCTCCTCGCTCTTCAAATACTTCTACAACCAAGCCCTGAAAATTCTGGGGCGAAAGGCTGCTGCAAGACGCTTTGCGGCCATCACCGATCGAGGCAGCGGCTTGGAGGATGTGGCCCGCAGCCTGGGCTTTCGGGAAATATTCTTGAACGACCCCAATATCGGGGGACGATTCTCGGCCCTATCCTACTTTGGACTGGTGCCGGCGGGCCTGATCGGCCTGGACCTGCGCCGGCTGCTCAAACGGGCTCGGGCCGCCAGGGACGACAGCTCCGCGGCGTGGCTGGGTGCTGCCATGGGAGAGTTGGCAGCTGCCGGACGCGACAAGCTCACACTGATGGCTTCGCCAGGCGTGGCTTCTTTCGGCGCCTGGGCGGAACAGCTCATCGCCGAGAGCACCGGCAAGGAAGGGACCGGAATCCTGCCCGTTAACGGTGAAAAGCTGGACTTGCTGGGTTCTTTGGGCGACGATCGGCTTTTTGCCTGCCTGCATCTGAAAGGGACGCCGGAGGAAGAGATTGAATTCGAAGCCCAAATGGCAGTCCTGGCCGCTTCGCGTCAGCCCTGCATTCGAATCGACCTGAACGACCATTACGATCTGGGCGGCGAGTTCTTCCGCTGGGAGATGGCCACCGCACTGGCAGGCTGGAGGCTGGGGATCAATCCCTTCGATCAGCCCGACGTGGAGTCGGCCAAGAAACTGGCCCGCCGGATGGTCGATGAATACAGGCAAATAGGCCGCTTTCCCGAACCGGCCTGCATCTTGCAGCAGGATGGAATCGAGCTTTACGGCCACTCTACAGCTCGCAGCCTGGACGAAGGCCTGTTGTCGTTTCTGGAACGGACCGGGGAAGAGTCGAGGCCTCGCAGCTATGTGGCTCTGCAGGCCTACCTGAAGCCCTCAGCCGAATGCACTCAGGCGCTGCAAGCCTTGCGCCATCGGATTCGTGACCGCTGCAAGGTGGCTACTACGGTCGGCTACGGCCCCCGCTTCCTGCATTCCACAGGGCAGCTCCACAAAGGGGACGCCGGAAACGGGCTCTTCATCCAGTTCACGGCTGCCATGCCCGAGGACGCGCCCATCCCCGACGATCCCGGCAGTGAAGGGTCAAGCCTGACTTTCGGCGTCCTCAAGACGGCCCAGGCTTTGGGAGACGAGCGGGCCTTGCGGGAGGTCGGTCGACGGGTGATCCGGTTCCATCTCACGGGCAGCCTCGTACCGGGGCTGAACAGGCTCACGGAAGCCCTGAAGTGAAGGGCAATGGGGGGCGCGGCCTCCGCTATCGGACAGCAGCAGCCCGCTCAAACTCTTTACAATTGTGCTCATGGTCAAGCAGGAGCCGCCTCCTTCAGGAAACGCTTGGCAAGAGGTCTACGCCCTCGTGCAGCGCATTCCCGAGGGGAAGGTGATGAATTACGGCCAGATCGCCCGCCTGTTGAAACACCCTCTCTCGGCACGTGCCGTGGGATGGGCCATGCACCGCTGCCCCGAAGGGATCCCCTGGCACCGGGTGGTAAGTGCTTCGGGCCGCTGCTCGACCGATTCGCTGCCTCACGTCCCGCCTGGCTACCAAAGAGCGCTCCTGGAGGCCGAAGGCGTGCAATTTGGCGCCGATGGCCGTGTCGACATGAGCCTTCACCGTTGGACCCCGCTGCAGGAAGCATCCCGGTAAACGCGTCTTTACATCTCTGAGTGAGATTTCAGGAATCCAGCTTTTTCATGATTTCGTTGAGGGTTTGCTTCAGTTCGCGCTTTTCCTTGGCGTCCTGGGAAGCTCTTTTCAGCAGCGGGATAAGCAAGGCCACCTGGATCCGAGTCTCCGTATTGACGTTATCGGTCTGCACGGCCTCGAATTGCCGAATGGCTTCACCGTAATTGCCTTGCCAAGCCGTGAGCAGGCCCAAACGGAAGTGAGCATGATCCCGTTTTGGGGCAATAGTATCCGCCAGGTAGTGCCGGTAATGTTCAATCGCCTCCTGGTAGCGCTGCTCCAGGTAGGCAAGATCGGCCTCAGCCAGCCAGTCGGTTCGAGCCGGACCCGGATCAGGAGAGGGATCCGGTGTGCCTGCTGAAGCGGGTTCCGTCGAAGAGGGCTCGCTGCGAGGGGGGGTGGGATTGAGGGTCCTCTTCTTGCCGCAGGCCAGCAGTGCCAGCAAGGCTGCAACCAAACAAATGATTCGGGTCGTCCTTGTCATCTTCGCTCCTGAATGAGACAATTTTCGCACAATTCTGCGCCGAATCAAAGCGAGCGAGGCGAAGCCTCAAGCCAGACTTTGGGTTCGAGGTTCCAGGTTTCGGGCTTCGAGATCTGGATTCTGGGGATCTGGAACCTGGAGCCCGGAACCCGGAACCCCTGACCGCTCGCTCTCCGTCGCCGGCCCTCCCTACACCAACACCAACTGCACCAGAAACAAGGCCGCAAAGAAGTAGAGCAGCGGGTGGCATTCCTTGCCCCGCCCCGTGACCAGCTTGGCCAGCGCGTAGGAAATGAACCCGAATGCGATGCCGTGGGCGATGCTGAAGGTCAGGGGGATGCCGATCGTGACCAGAAAGGAGGGGATGTAGTCGGTGGGCTCCTCCCATTCGAACTCCCGGACTGCCTTGAGCATCATCGAACCCACCACGATCAGGGCCGGCGCCAGGGTGGGAAAGCGCAGCACAGTGCTGCCGGCGCCGTTGTCGGCTTCCACTCCGCCCCCGATCATCGAGGCCAGGGGACTGAAGAACATGGCCGCCAAAAAAAGGAGGCCGGTAACCAGGTTGGCCAAGCCGGTCCGGGCGCCTTCCGAGACGCCGGTGGCCGATTCCACATAGCAGGTCAAAGTGGTGGTCCCTGTGCCCCCCGCCACAGTGGTGCCGAAGGCGGCTGAAAACAAGGCTCGTCCTGCCCGGGGCAAGGTTCCTTCACGCAAGAGCCCAGCCTGTTGGCCGACGCCCACCAGAGTTCCTACGGTGTCAAATAGACCCAGGCAGAAAAGGACGAAAAGAGCTGTGGCGGCTTGGGCAACGGGCGCGCTGAGGAGCCCGGCAAAGTCAGCCTGCCAGAGAGTCCGGCCCAACCCCAAATCGGCGCTGAAAAACCCCTGATAATGGACCATCCCGTAAGCGGCGGCAATGGCGGCGCTGGCCAAGATGCCCAGCAGAATGGCCCCCCGCACCCGAAAGGCCAGTAAGGCGATCATGATCATCAATCCCAGTCCGCTCACCTGGGCCACCGGGTCGCTCAGGTCTCCCATTTGCACCAGCGAACCCGGGTTGGCCACGATCAAGTTGCCGTACTGAAAGCCGATGAAGGTGATGAAAAGGCCGATGCCTGCAGCAATGCCTGACTTGAGGCAGGCTGGAATGGAATCGATCAATCGAGTCAGGAATCCCGAAAAAGTGAGCACTACGAAGAAGGCGCCTGCCAAGAAAACCGCCGCCAGGGCTTGCTGCCAACTGAGTCCGAAACCCAGGGGAGCTGCGGCGCAAAGAGTGTAAACAAAGAAGAAATTCTCTCCCATGCCCGGTGCAATGGCCACCGGGTAGTTGGCCAGCAGCCCCATTATCAGGGTGGCAACTGCCGCCGAAATGCAGGTGGCTGCCAGAACGGCCCGAAAGTCCATCCCGGCCTGGGAAAGCAGTCCCGGCTGGACGAAGATGATGTAGGACATGGCCAGAAAAGTCGTGACTCCGCCAATCACTTCGCGGCGCACACTGGATCCGGCTTGCTCCAGTTGAAAGAATCGGGTCAGGTAGTGCAAAGTGGCAGAAAACAAAACACTTATCGACTACGAGTTGAATTGCGGGAGATGAAACGGCCTAGCTCGCCGGCCATTGCGGCTTTGCGAGAAATCCCCTTCGGCCTTTTGATCCGCATCAGCCGGCCTTTTTCTTCCAAGTAAATGCGAAACGGCGGCAACCATTTGCTGGTTGCCGCCGTCTAACAGAGTACCTCACCTAATTGATTCGGAACCTCCCTGGCGATAGGGGAGCAGGTTTTTAAACCCGCAGCGCGAACCCTAGCACAGCTCATTGCAGAAGAAAAGAAAAAACCGCCTCTCCACTTCATTTTTTTGAACTTTTTTGCCCCAAGGCTCCTCTCCGTGCCACAAGAGGCCGGAATTCCGACTGGATTCGGCCCTTTCAGCCTCAACGATAAATCAGATGGACCAGGCTCATGGGGATGAAGGGCATGTAGGTCACCAGGATCAAAACGGCCAAAAGGGCCGCGATGAACCAGATATTGACCTTGCTGACCTCCCAAATACCCGCCCTGGCTACCGAACAGGCTGTCACCAGGACGCTGGCTACGGGAGGCGTCTGCTGGCCGATCCCCAGGTTCAAGGTCAGGACCAGCCCGAAGTGGACGGGATCGATTCCAGCCTGATGCACCAGGGGCATGACGATTGGCACGACCAAAATGATGGCGGCGGCCGAGTGCAGAAAAAGGCCGATGATCAAAAAGAAGAGGTTGAGCAATCCCAGCACGGCCCAGGGGCTGTGTGCGAATCCTGAGATGCCCTCGGCCAGCCGCTGAGGCGCCTGAACCTCGGTCAGGTAGTCGGCCATGAGGGCCGAGGCGCCCACCAAGAGCATCACCACGGCCGTCTGGAGGCCTCCTTCGATCATGGAATGCTTGAGGTGCTTCAGGTCGAGTTCCCGGTAGACCAGCCCGCCGATCACCACTGCCGCCACCACAGCCAATCCCGCGCCTTCGGTGGCCGTCACCCAGCCGCCGAAGATTCCTCCCAGGATCACGACAGGCAGCAGCAGAGCCCAAAAAGCTTGGCGGAAGGCCGTCCAGAGGCGTGCCAGTTGAAAGGCCTGGGCCACGGCGTAGCCGCCCCGGCGGGCCAGCAGGAAGGCGATCCCCATCAGCATCAATCCCCCCAGCACTCCGGGCACGATTCCGGCAACGAACAATTCCACCACCGAACTGCCCGACATGACGGCGTAGAGGATCATGGGGATGGAGGGGGGGATGATGACGGCCAAAGTGGCCGAAGAAGAAGTGACGGCAGCGGCAAAAGCCTTGGGATAGCCCTGCTTTTTCATGGCCGGCACCAAAATCGAGCCCAAAGCGGCCACGTCCGCCACTGCCGAACCGGAGATCTCTGCGAAAAAGAGAGAGGCGGCGATGGTCACCATGGCCAGTCCTCCCCGCACAAATCCCAACAGGGCAGAGGCCAGGGCCACCAGCCGACGTGAGATGCCCGAGGCATTCATGATGGATCCGGCCAGGATGAAGAGCGGAATGGCGATCAAAGGGAATCGGGTGGTGCCGTCGAACATGAGAAGGGCGATGTTGGGAAGCACATCTGCGCCGGAAGCAGCCAGCATGGCCAGGACCGCCACCGCCCCAAGAGCCACCGCGATGGGGACGTCGATCAACACCAGGATCAGCAGGGCCAGAAACATCCACAGCAGGCTCACGACTCGTCCTCCTGATGAGATGGTTTCAGGCCACGCAGCAGCTCAGCCGCCACAAATAGGCCAGCTCCGATGGGAACCGCCGAATGGGCCAGTGCGGCCGGGACTTGGGGCAGACTGATCAGCGAGGTGCCCTGCAGCACTTCCACAACCTTCCAGCCGGCCCAGGCCAGCACCACAAAAAACCCCAGCACCACGGCCTTGCGCAGCACCAAAAGGGTCCGCTGAAGCCAGTCGGGAAGCGCTTGGACCAGTCCGGGAAAGCCGATGTGGGCACCCTTCAAGGCAGCCAGGGAAGCGCCGTAAAAGGTCAGCCAGGCCAGCAGGATGGAGGCCACCTCGTCGTACCAGACCAGCGAGGCGCCCGCTTTGCGGAAGAGGACTCCCGCCACCACCAGAAGGGCCAGGCTGGACAGGATCACCAGGACCACCGTCTCCAGGAACCGTTCCAGCCACTTGCTGAGGCGAATCGTCATTTGTTTCGCGCAATGACGCAAAGACGTGAAGTGCAAAACAAGCCACTTTGAAGTCAACGCTTGCGAATTTGCGTCTTCTCGTGAAATCCCCTTTACCGGACCAACGCCAGGGCTTCTTCGATCAACTGTCGGCCCTGATCCACTTCTTGCCCGAACTGCTCATAAACGGGGCGGCTGGCCTGGCGGAAGCGTTCCAGGTCGGGGCGGTTGATCTCGATTCCGCTGCCCCGCAATGCCTTCAGCAATTGCTCATCCATCCGACGGGCCTGCCGGTATACGAACCCCTGCATTTGCCGGGCCGTATCCTGCAGCACAGCCCGAACATCTTCGTCAAGCTCCGCCCAGTGCCGCAAGCTGGCCGTCAGGTAGGCGGGCGTATAGACATGTCCGGTGAGGGAGAGGAATCTTTGGACCTCGTGCAGTCGGGCATTGTAGATCTGGGTGAAGGGGTTCTCTTGACCGTCCATGACACCCGTCTGCAAGGCCATGAAGACCTCGGAAAAAGGCATGGGCGTGGGGTTGGCGCCGTAGGCTTGAAACATTCGGATGCGCCATTGCCCGCGCGGAGTGCGCAGCTTGATCCCGGACAGGTCTTGCGGCGACTGGATGGGCCGGCTGTTGTTGGTGATGTGGCGGAATCCGTTCTCCCAGATGGCCAAAATCTTGTATCCCTCCCTTTCGGCCAGGGGAGCCAGGCTCTTCCAGAAGATCTCGGCTTCGATGAGGCCCATGTGCTCCCGGTCCCGGACCAGGTAAGGCATCTCGAAAAGCCCGAACTCGTCGATGATGGAGGAAAAGATGGTGGAAGGCAAAGACAGGTCCACGGTGCCCAGCTTGAGCTTTTGAAGCATGGTCATGTCGGCGCCCAACTGGCTGGATCCGAATACCGTCACTCGTGCTTGACCTTCAAGACGGGCGTTGACGCGGTTGGCGAATTCCCGGCAGGAGGCTTCGAAAAGAGAACCCGGCGGCCCCACGTGGCCCAGTTTGAGGTCCAACACCAGCGGCCCGGACTCGGTCTTGCAGGAGGAGAAGAGCCATACAGGTACGAAAAGCACACAAAGCAGGCCTTGGCGAACTTGGCGTCTTGGCGCGACACTACTCTGCACTGGAATCCTCCTGCAAGAATTTCAAGGCCGCCCGCACCCCGTCCGTGCGATGCGGCAGGCCGGCTGCAGCCAAACCCATTTCCACTCCGCACAAGGTGCCGGCCAGCATCAATTCGTTAAAGCTTCCCAGGTGCCCGATGCGGAAGACCTTGTCCTTAAGAGGCCCCAGTCCGGTGCCCAGCGAGAGGTCGAAGCGCTCCAGGATGATTTTGCGCAGCCGGTCAGCACCCTGTTGCGACGGCATCAGGACCGTGGTGACCGTGTCGCTGCGCTCGTCGGCCTGAAGTGCGAAGATCTCCAGCCCCCAGCCCGGTATGGCGCGGCGAGCCGCCTCGGCCAGGCGTCGGTGACGCGCGAAGACGCGTTGCAGCCCCTCTTCCTGCAGCATCTTCAAAGCCTCGTCCAGCCCGTAGAGCAGGTTTGTGGAAGGGGTGTAGGGAAAGTAGCCTTGACGGTTTTGCTGCAGCATCTCCTGCCAGTCCCAGAACGAGCGTGGCAGGCGGGCTTTTTTGCAGGCCGACAGGGCCTTGGCGCTGACCGCATTGAGGCTCAGCCCCGGCGGCAGCATGAGCCCCTTCTGGGAGCTGGAAACGGTCACATCCACTGCCCATTCGTCGTGGCGGTAATCCATGGAGCCCAGCGAAGACACCGCATCCACCATCAAAAGGGCGGGATGATGAGCACTGTCCAGCGCCTGCCGCACCCGGTCAATCTTGCTTGACACGCCGCTGGAGGTCTCGTTGTGAACGGCCAGGACGGCTTGAATTTGATGGCTGCCGTCCTCCGCCAGCCGGGACTCCAGCCTTGGGCAGTCCACGCCCCGCCGCCAGTCCCCTTGCATGACTTCCACATCCAGCCCCAACCGCCGGGCCACTGCGCCCCAGTTGGCGGCGAAAAAGCCGTTTTCATAAAGCAGCACCCGATCGCCGGGCGAAAGCGTATTGACCAGGGCCGCCTCCCAGCCGCCGCTTCCCGAAGCGGGAAAGACAAAGACATCTCCTGATGTTCCGAAGACCTCTTGCAGGCCGGGAAAGATCCTCTGGGCCAGAAGGGGGAAATCGGGTCCGCGATGGTCAATGGTGGGCCGGTCGATGGCGCGCAAGATCCGGTCGGGGACATTGGTGGGTCCGGGGATCTGAAGAAAATGGCGTCCGCTGCGAAAGCTCACAAAAACTCCACAAAAAGCCTGCTGACGTGAGGAGCGGCCAATTCTAGCATGTCGTCGCCGAAGGGACGCTTTGGATCGGGCTGAATGTCAAAATTCGCGGGTCATTGTGAGCCGAATCACAGCTTCCATCGACGGGCGCTCCTAGAATGCCCGCTCGGGCTCGGAAGGAAATCCAGCAAGTTTCGCTTCCACTGCCCGACAGGCTTTAGGCAGCCGCAGCGAAAGGGCCACCTGAGTTCGAAAGTCTCGGGGCGCAAAGCTGAGTCCTAACCCGCCAGGTTCGCGGCATTGGATGATCAGCTACCGAAAGTGGCTTCGCAAAACCGAAGGAGGTTTTGTATGAAGTTGCTGACCGCATCTCGCGTCTCTGCCATCACGGTTCTCCTCTTCTGCTCGCTGGTGTTCCTCTCCTTTGCCCAGCCGACCAGCACAGACGGTGAACTGCAGCTTGCGGCCGGCAGGATTTCTCCCATCTTGGCACAGGACATCGGGTTGTGGTCCGGCCCCGCCGATTCCACAGAAAAGATCCCTGTGATCGTTCAGGTGGAACCCGACCAGTTTGATCGCTTGAGCCGGATGCGCGGCGATGGGCTCGCCGCCAATTCCCTGCCTCTCGTAAACGCCTATACCGCCCGGCTGACGGCTGCCCAGATCCGATCCCTGCTCCGTTCAAAACGGGTCGAATACGTTACTTTGGATGCTCCGATCCGGTCGACTTTCGACGATGACGACGACGATGACGATGAGGGAGGATCTGGCCCCAGTTCCTTCCTGAAGGCCATCGGCGCGGACAAGGCTTGGGATCTGGGCTATGACGGCAGCGGCGTTGTGGCAGCGATCTTTGATTCGGGCATGAATGGTTCCAATGACTATGCCAATCGCGTCATCAAACGCGTCAAGTTCACATCCGGCGTACCGGAAGCGGTAGGATGGAGGAAACGAGACCCCTACGGCCACGGCACGCATGTCGGTGGAATCATTGCAGGCAATGGAAACCGCTCCAGAGGGAGCTACGGCGGCGTAGCGCCCGGCATAGAGCTGCTGAGCATCCAGGTCGTGGACGAGTCCGGCAGCGGGCTCACCAGCAACCTGATCAAGGCCATCGACTGGCTGATCGAGCACAAGGACGCCTACGGAGTCCGGGTGGCCAATCTCTCCCTGGGCCATCCCCCATTGGAATCGTACCTTCAAGATCCCCTCTGCCAAGCCGTAGAAAGGCTGGTGGAAGCCGGGATCGTCACGGTTGTCTCGGCTGGAAACCTGGGCAAGACCGACCGCTACCCAAAAATCTATGGCGCCATCACCAGCCCCGGCAATGATCCGGCAGTCATCACAGTGGGACCGGTCAACTCGCGCGGGACGGCCACCCACAGCGACGACATCGCCACCAGCTACGGCTCCCGCGGCCCCACCTATCTGGATGGGCTGTTCAAACCCGACCTCGTGGCGCCGGGAAACAAGATTCCGGGATCCCGGGCCAAGGGCAGCTGGATCGACACGCATCATCCCGAGCTTCGCATCAGAGGAGGAGACGATGACGATGACGATGACGATGAGTCGCACTACCTCCGGCTCAGCGGTTCGAGCATGGCAACCGCTTTCGTCAGCGGGACGGCGGCCCTCATGCTGCAAGCCAACCCCGATCTCACCCCCCATCAGGTGAAGGCAATCCTGATGCTCACTGCGAGCAAGCTGACCTGGCCCAAGATGCTGGAGCAAGGCAACGGCATGGTCAATGCCTTGACAGCCGTGCGGATCGCCGAGGCAGCCGACACGGTCACTCAGTCCCTGACAAGACCGGTTCCCCTCAATTGGCAATCGGGGACTGAACGCGTTTGGGCCGGAGGTGCAATGGCCGTAGCGGACCGCATCCTCTACACGGGACTGGTCGATATCAATCAGGCCGTTGCGTGGGGAAGCGGCTTGGACTGGTCTCAATTGCTCCTTCCGGTCGATTCCCGTGCCTGGTCGGATGGCCTCTTTGCACCTGACAGCGTTTTCTGGACAGATGGCATTTTCTTTACGGACAGCACTCTTTGGACAGACAGTGTTTTTTGGACCGACAACGTCCTCGCCGACAGCGTTTTCTGGACCGACTCAGTCATGTGGTCGAATGTTCCGCTGGATTCCGACAGCGTTTTCTGGACGGACAGCCTTTTTTGGACGGACACCAATCTGACCAGCGGCACCTCTGCCCTGGTTGGCGATGAGTGAGTTCTGGCGGACATTGCCGGAGAAAAGAATGAGACGAGAACCGATGAATCAAAAAAGCCCATCGGCAACTAAAGCATCCAGGGGTTTCGAAGCGGCGCCGCGAAGAGGCCTGAGCAACCGGTTCTGGGGCGAACCGGTCCCCCAGTCGGCCGCCGTCTTCGTGCTCCTCATCATCGCAATGGGACTGCCTTTGATCTTCTACAGCCTCTTTCAATCGCTGGCCCAGCAACCAGGTTGGAAGTGGCTTGCGCTGGTCGGTTTGACGATCGTGGCCAATCTCTTTTCAGTCAGAATCCCACTCATGAGAGCCAAAGGGAGCTCCCTGACGATCGGCCTGGGCGAATTCTTCATCTTTGTCGCGATGCTGGTCTACGGACCTGCCGTTGCCGTTGTGGTCAGCGTCGCCGAAGGTCTGGTTAGTGTGCAGGGCAGAGCCAGCCGACTGTACAAGAAGCTCTTCAACCTGGCCCAGGTCGCTCTGGTCGCCGGGATTACGGCCCTGGTGTTCTATCAACTGCGTGGGGTTCCGGCCCCCTTGGACACGACCCAACTGGGCATTGACCTAGGGCTGCAAGTCCTGGCCTGTGCCCTGCTCTATTTCCTGCTCAACACCCTCATCGTGGCCGCAGCCGTAGCCCTGACCAGCGGCAAGCCTCTGGTCGAGGTCTGGAAAGGTGATTTTCTTTGGATCTCGCCCAACAATTTCGTCCACGCCGGTACCGCGTTGGCTGTCTTTCTGTCCTCCCAGACCCTGAACTGGTCGCTGACATTAGCCATCCTGCCATTGATTCTGGGCGTCTACTACGCCAGAAAGGTGGGGCTGCAGCGTCTCGGCGACCAAGCCTCTGGGGAGATGGAAATACCGTTTTTTGGCCATCTGCTGCAGGTTGCGCAAAAGAAGCTGTTCGGCAACGACGCACTTTCCGGCATCGCCAAGGGGTACCTAGCAGCCTCCTTTCTGGCAGGGATTCCCATCCTGCTTTACTGCCTAGTACGCTCAGTTGCCTTGGCTAATGTGAACCTGCTCTATCTGGTCGGGCTGAGCGTGGTGGCCACCTGCTTCCCAGTGCGGATCGTACTGTTCAAAAAGCGGATTTGGATCACCCTCAACGAGGTCTTTATCTTCTTAGCACTATTGCATTTCGGCCCAGAGGCGGCTGTGATGATTGCCTTCATCGAGGGGGTGGTCTTTCATCTGCGCCGCAGGACAAAACAACCCTCCCGAATCGTCCCCAACCTGGCTCAGATCGTGCTGGCCGCCTTCGTCATGGGCAGCCTGTTCGAACTGCTGCGCAATATGGCCGCGCCGACCGCTGCCCCGCCGACTCAATTGATGGTGGTGCTCATCACTGCCGCTTGCGGGCTGCTCTATTTCGTCTTGACTTCGGGAATGATGACCCTCGGCCTGGCCCTGGCCAGGCAGCAGTCCTTCCTTCTGCTTTGGAGGAAAGATCTGAATTGGGTATTCCTGACCGTCTTCAGTGCTGTGGCGGGGGCATTGGTCTTTCTCTCTTCATCCTACGTGCCCTGATCGATCCTGCCCCATGAAAAATGGAGGCAGCCAGGAGTCAACCGATCCTGACGAATACAAAATCCCATGGAATTGGTGCGATGAAGAATTCGAGCTCATACCCTGCCACGCTGGACTGGGCGGCTGTGGGCAAGTGGTGCTTCCTTGCGCGGGACATTCCCTCAGACGCCAGGTTTCTTTACTACTCGACGCTTTTTATCGGGTTGCCGATTCTCGTGTCCTCCATCCTGCAGGCTGCTTCAGCGGAGCCGACATGGTTGTTCCTGGCCTTGGCGACCATCACCACCAGCCTTTTTCCAATTCGCCTTCCTTCGCTGGACCCCAAGTCTCAGGTGTCCCTGACGGTGACAGCCAGCGACATCTTCGTCTTCGCGTCACTGCTGCTGTTTTCGCCGCAAGTGGCCGTCGTCATGGCCTCGATCGATTGCCTGGTGGGAATCCGCCGCACGGCGACCCCCCACCGGATCTTCTTCAATCTTGGCTTGGTTTCGGTCATCACTTTCACAGTCGGCCATATCTTCCAGGCCTTGTGCGGGACTCTTCCCAATTCGGCAGTTGATGACGGATTGTCGATCCAGTTTTTTTACAAAGTGGTCTTCTGTGCTGCGCTCTACCTCGCGGGCAACACTGCGGCAATAGCCCGAATCATGTCCCTGTCCGCCAAGAGGCCGTTTCTGAAGGTCTGGGAAGAGAGTTTTTTGTGGAGCTCCCTGATCAATATCACGGGCATTTCAGTGGTCGCCACCATCCTGTGCAACTTCGGAAGAGTCCAGTTTCTCGGGATCGGGGTTGCATTGCCGATTGTCATCATCATGTTCTACGCCTACCGCATGAATCACCAGAGGGTTGAATCGCTGCAAAAAGCTGTAGCTTTGGCCCACTATGACCCCTTGACAGGCCTTGCGAACCGGAAACTGTTCCACGACCGCTTGGAGGCAGAGCTGGACAATGCCCGCAGTGCAGGTCGATCGGTGGCGCTGCTGCTTTTCGACCTGGACAACTTTAAACGGGTCAACGATTCATTGGGGCACGCCGCCGGGGACAGTCTCCTTCAAGACGTCGCCAGGCGGCTGGAGGCGGGCCTCGGCAATTCCGAAACGGTGACCCGCCTGGGCGGGGACGAGTTCATGGTCATTCTCCCCGGCCTGAAGGCGGGGCGTTCCCTGGAGGCTTCCCAGACGGCTGAAGGAATCCTGCGCTGCTTCGAAGAGCCCTTCACCGTCAGGAATCGCCAGTTGCTCATCACAGCAAGTGTCGGCATCAGCCTGTTTCCTGCTGACGGCCAGGATCCGGAAATGCTGGTCAAGAACGCCGACATGGCCATGTACAGGGCCAAGAATACGGGCGGAAATCGGTATCGCTTCTACTCGGCTGAACTGAGCGACCAGTCCAACGAAAGGCTGTCATTGGAGGTGGATCTTCGCAATGCGGTGGAAGGCGACGATCTGCAGGTCCATTATCAGCCCCAGATCGACCTGGCAACCGGGCGCATGACGGGGGTAGAGGCCCTTGTCCGCTGGAGGCCTGCGCAACGGGGCTGGATTCCTCCCAGCGTTTTCATCCCCATTGCAGAAGAGTCCGATCTGATCTTCAAGGTCGGGGCGCAAGTGTTGCGCAAGGCTTGCATGCATGGCTGCAAGTGGCGCGACGCTGCGGGCACTGAACTGCGCATCGCCGTCAACCTCTCAATCCTCCAACTGACCACTGCCGGACTTGTCGAAATGGTGGACGAAGTCCTGAAGGAAACCGGCCTGCCGCCCCATTGCCTGGAATTGGAATTGACCGAGAGCATGCTCATGGAGAATGTGGATCAGATCCTCGACGTGCTCAGGAGCTTGAAGAACAGGGGGATTCAGCTTGCCATCGATGACTTTGGCACAGGCTACTCCTCGCTGGCCTACCTCAAAAAGCTGTGCATTGACCGGCTGAAGATCGACCGCTCTTTCGTTCGGGACATCAAGGGTGATGACAGCCCGGACGCCAAGATCACGCGCAGCATCATCTCAATGGGGCATCATCTCAATCTGAGTGTCCTTGCCGAGGGTGTGGAAACGCAGGCCCAACTCGGCTTCCTCCAGATTCACGGATGCGACGAAATGCAGGGCTTCATATTCAGCCGACCAGTCCCTGCGGACCGGATTGAGCAAATGGCAGTCAGCGACAGCCGTCTGACCCTGGCCGACTTTGCGCATCGCAAAAGAGCTGTAAGCGCTTGATTTCGAGCTTAGCCCGGATTTCTCACGGGTTGTCGTCGCGAGAAGCCGCAAGGGCCGTCCCGGCAAGGCTTCGCGAAGAAGGCCCGCGCGGGCGCACTGTGTATGTACGTCGAGCAGACCGACCGAGCGCAACGCAGCCAGGGCGGATGACTGAGGCAGGATTTGAGGTTGTCGAGCAGGGTACGACTCCCGGAACCCTGTATCTGTTGGCGCACAAGCGCCGGGAGGACACGAAATGTCCAATTTTATTTCTTAACCCGATCGCATCTCCTATTGATCCGCTCCAGTTTGGCTCCGCTACCCACGAGCCGCTTGCACGCGCTTGAGTGGGGACATTCCCTTTTCGAATGGGGACAGTCCTCTGAATGAGAAGATCTTGCGTGAAATCACGCCTGTTGACCCATTGTACTTATGGTTGAAATCAGCTACTCGAAGAAGAATGAGAAGATCTTGCGTGAAATCACGCCTGTTGACCCATTGTACTTATGGTTGAAATCAGCTACTCGAAGAAGGTGGGGAGGAGCAGCCAGTAAGTGAGATCACCGACTCGTTCACGGGAAGTCGGCTTTTGCGAGATTTCTGAAACCGTTCAGCCCGAATCCTAGGCACACCTCGACTGTTTTGGCGAGAATCCAGGCTGAAATCCAGAAGGGTGCTCCAGGCGCGCTAGCCTGGGCTGGCCCGCGAGCGCTGGGCGCGGAGGGTGAATGAACGGCCTCCAGGATCCTGAGGCACGGGCTGTCGGCACCGGGGCAGGCGGCCTTCCTTTTGCAGCGCTGCGATCCATTCAGAGACCGCCTCGCTGCCGCCCAAGACCAAGCCCCGCGTGAAGTGCCTGAAACGCTCCAGGTACACCCCGCTTTTGTGGAAGCCCCGGCGTTCCTCGTCCTCGACGACCTTACGGGGGATGACCCCCCGGCCCTCCTCCTTGGCAACGGCGCCTCGGTAGTAGAGGCGGGCGCGGTAGTCGCGCTCCACTGTGGCGGGGTCCATCTGGGGCAGAGCCTGCAACAGCGGCATGAGCCAGCCGTCCAGCCCCCGGCTGCGGCAAGACGCAGAGCCGTGCTCCCACTGCTCGGGGGCTTGCGCCAGCTTGGCCCGCACGGGGTTCAGCTCCACGTACAGCATGCAGTCCAGCACCGCATCGTCCCCTTCCAAGATGCTGGATTGGAAGCGCTCGCCCCAAAAGTGGCCCCGCCGGTCGAACTCCTTGTTGAACCACTCGCCGAACTGGCCCTGGATGTTGCGCATCAGCTCGGAAACGTCGAACAGTCGGCAGCGCAGCCTCTCCCAGGCCTCGTCCGCCCAGCGGCTAAGCATCCTCTCCTTGCCGGGGTAAAGCAACAGCGCACGCCGGTGCAGCTCCTCGCGCCCCACCTCGCGCGGCGCCTCGAAGCGCACAACCATATGGCTGTGGTTTCCCATCAGAACGTAGGCCGACACCCCGCAGAAGTAGGGTTCGGTGTACCTCTTGATCAGCCTCAGCAGCTCTTGCCGGGCTCCCCTGCGCTCCAGCGGGTAGAGGCCGTTGTATTCGGCTGCATGGGCGTAGATGTGGTACCAGGCCGACCGGCCGACGGCCTTGACACGGGCTTGCCTCGCCATACCAGTTGTCCTCTCTTGAGAGATTTGTTTGCTACCCCAATACGTTGCAGAGAGGGCCACCTACGAACTTTTCGGCGAAAAAACTCAAAAAAATGGAATATTCACCGCTGAGGCACCCGTCGGACTCCCCTGTGCTCCACCAAAGGCTGGACGACTGGACGGTCCCCTTCTTGCAGTCCCTCAGAGGCACGGCTATTAGGGACAGACCGTTTTAATGGGGACACTTCCCTTTAACGTAACGTGATCAGGGACTGTCCCCTTTAAGGAATGCAGCCTCCTGGTCGCTTGCTTTGCCTGCATTCCCATTTGCCTTTATGATGATGGCAATGTTTATGGAGGTTTTGGTGAGTCGCTCAGTCGGGGCAGCGGTCTTTTCGATCCTGGCGACCGCAGCGGCATTCGCGGGGGCGGGCCAAGGGCCGATCGTCTATCCGCACTTCGTCGTCGGAGGCGGGTTCGAGGGTGTTTTGCTGCTTTCCAACAGTGGCGATCAGGCCTGGAATGGGCAGCTTGCTGTGCAGGGATTCGGCGCCGGCTCCGGCATTGCCTGGACCGTGGACGGCCAGGATCGAACCGGCACGAACTCCCTCGACGTGACCCTACCTCCCCTGGGCACCCGGAAACTGATCTTCTCAGCCCCCGAAGGTTCGCAAGCCGCAGCAGGCGCTTTGGAGATCAACCCCAGCGGCGGTTCCTCAATTTCCGATTTGGCCACCAACTATTTCTACAACTACTCGTTGAACGGCGAACTGGTGGACTCCATCGGAGTGGCGGCTGCAAATCCCGGGCTCGAGCTGGTGCTTCCGGTGGAATGGTCCCCGGAGGCGCGGATCGATACGGGAGTCGCGATTCGGGTCAGCCAGGGGACGGCAACCCCCGATTTCCGCTTCCTCCTCTACGACAATCTGGGCAGGTTGGTCGGCGAAGCCTCGGGGGCTCTGGGGGCACGCTTTTTCAGCGAGATCTTTCCCTTTGTCCCCGAGGGAGGCGAGCGTTTCACGGGCTCTTTGCGAGTGGAGTCGGAGCAGCCGCTTTATGTGACCGCCCTGAGGCAGAGGCTGCTGCAAGGCGACCGCTTTCAGCTCACGGGAGACCCCCCTCTGATCCTGCCTCAGCAAGACAGCCCTCCGGACAGCTTATCGGCCC
>JANQFM010000805.1 GCA_028277865.1 Acidobacteriota bacterium | reverse complement strand
AGCGCCCTCGATCCGGTCACCCGCGAGGTTTTGCATGAGGAGTTCCTTCAGCTGGAGGAGCGATTGCAAAAAACGGTTGTCCTGGCCACCCGTTCGGCCAGCTTGCCGGCTTCGATCATGTCGTGGGTGACCAGGACAACCGTTTTTTGCAATCGCTCCTCCAGCTGAAGGAACTCCTCATGCAAAACCTCGCGGGTGACCGGATCGAGGGCGCTGAATGGTTCGTCCATGAGCAGCAGGCTCGGATCGGCGGCCAGTGCGCGGGCCACGCCCACCCGTTGCCGCTGGCCTCCTGAAAGTTCCTCCGGCTTGCGTCGGCCAAACTCCCCCGCAGGCAATCCCACCAGCCCCAGCACTTCATCCACTCGTGCGGCAATGCGGGGAGTTGGCCAGCCCAGCAGGCGCGGGACGGTTGAAACGTTGGCCGCCACGTTGAGGTGAGGGAAAAGGCCCCCCTCCTGAATCACATAGCCGATGGAACGCCTCAGCCGCTCGGGAGGCTGCTGGCGGACAGGGCGTCCCCGGACCAGGATTTGACCGGAATCGGGTTCGTCCAGGCGGTTGATCAGCCTCAGGGTGGTCGTCTTGCCGCAGCCGCTGGGTCCCAGCAGGGCCAAGGTTTCGCCCGGCTGGACGGTCAAGCTGACCTCATCGACCGCTCGGACGCGACCGGAATCAAAGGTCTTGCAGACCGACTGCAATTCGACTATCGGTCGCGTTTCGGCATAAGAATTCATGGAAATCGACCGCTGAGCGGACGGAACGCGGAACAAGGAAGAAAGCAGCTGGGGCGCAGAGACTGTTTTCCCCTTCTTACCTGTTCCATGTTCCCTTTTCCCTGTTCCGGAGGCAAGAGGCAACCCATCGAATGGGCCAGCACCTATCTCGGCGCTCCTGCGTCGAACCAGTCGATGATCATCTTTTGCTTGTCTCCCGACAGATCCCGCGTTACCGGCATGTAGCGCGGATCGGAAGGCGGCAAGGTCATGACCGATCGGATGGATGCCGCCGACTGCTTGACCGCATCGTAGTCCGCCAAGTCGACGATGTTATTGGTCATGAAGGGATAGAGTTTGGCGTACTGGCTGAAAATGGGCTCCACATCGGCCCAGGTGGGGGAAGTGGGGATGGCGATTCGAGTGTGGACCAGCAGGCTGAAAAACGTCTGCCGTTGGGTGAGGCGGGGATCGCCCCCGCCCGAGGGAGCGAAGGCCACACCGTAAACCTGGCCGTCAATGTAATGGCGGGGATTGCCGGGATCGGAGGAACGCAGCTCCAGCGGCACACGTCCCCCTGGGCCTGTGGTGACTGAAGCGGGGAATTGCAGGGCCGTCTCCGGGCTGGCTACAGGAAGCAAGGTCTTGCCGCAAGGGACCGGACCTTGCAAAGGCCTGCTGTCGAAGCGCAAGTCGATTTTCCGGCCAGGCAGCGGCTTGCCGAACTGCACGGCCATGATGGAGGCCGGGCTGCGGGTTCCCGCATCCATCCGAAAAACCAACGGAGTGGCATTGACGAAAAGGCCGTCGCCGTTTTCCTGCAGCACCGTGCGCCAATTCCCGCCCTGGCGGACTTGCTGCAGCAATCCGATCGGGGTCTTGCGCGCCAGGTCGAGCTGCTTGGCGTTGAGGGAAAAATCCTGGACATATGCGGTGTTGCTGTAGTCCTGCTGGCTGTGTGCGACCTCGCCGATGACGACCGGGAGGCTGCCTTCAGGCCGCAGCACCAAGAGCAGCCTTCCCACATCGGCAGGCGGGCCGCCCGGAGTCGTCGTGGGCAGGCTGTTCCCCAAATCAAGGGTCAGCCGACGGGCCTTGTCGTCCAGATGCGCGTAGCCGAAATAGAAGGAGCCTCCACGGGGCGGCCCCAACAGCCGGCCCACCAAGAAATTATCCGGCTCCTCCTGCCCTGCCGGGCCGATGGTTCCCACCACCCTTCCGTTTTTCCGATCCGTGCTGTAGCCGTCGACGATGAATTTGATGGAAAGCGATTCTCCGCCTGCCGCTTTCAATTCCTTGAGAAACCGGGAGTCGAGGCTCTCGCTCCAGCTCACTTTTCGAAGCACCGATTGGTAAAAGGCGCTCAGAGCGAAGTCTCCCTGGGAGCTTTGGGCACGCTGCCACAGATCGGCGAAGGCGACGGGCTGGAAGTCGCCCGTGAACTGCCCGCTGCCGGAGGAAAGGCTGAGCTGCAATTGCAGCCCCCAGATCTGCGACACCATTTGCTGCATGGGATCCAAATCGACCAGCTTGGCCGTCGAAGGATTATCGGTTCCGGCCAAGCTGGCGCCGATAATGGGATCGTCCCCGGGATCAGTCGAACCGTCGGCATAGACGACCGACTTGACGGTACAGTCCTGAAACTGCCAGAAGGCCGGCCCATCCGGGTTCCAACTCGGGTCGGGATCGGTCACTAGCGGATTGTAATTGCAGGCTGAATTATTGACGGTCGACGGATTGGTCATGAAGATCCCCGCAAAGTGGAGGCGGGGCAGGCTCAGGTAACTCATCCTTCACTCCTTGGCAGGCTGGCCGCTGACATAAACAACAGGTCTTGCCATCCTAGCAATGGATTGGTCGGGCGGTCAACTGAGTTTTTGCTTCGAAACCAACCGGATTTCCCCAATCGACATCTGCTTGTCCACCGCCTTGCACATGTCGTAAAGGGTCAGGGCCGCCACGCTGACAGCCGTGAGGGCCTCCATTTCCACTCCCGTGGCCCAGCGGCAGGTGACGGTGCTGCGGATTTGCCAGGCGGTGCCGCTCAGCTCGATCTGCACGTCGACGAAGTCGAGGCTGATGTCGTGGCAGAGCGGGATCAGGCGGGAGGTCTGCTTGGCCGCCTGGATTCCGGCAATGCGGGCCACTTCGAAGGGTTCGCCCTTGGGTAGTCTTTGGGAGCGGATCAATTCCGCCGTCTGCGCTGAGACGAAGAGTTTTCCTTCCGCCACGGCAGTCCGGCGGACTCTCTGCTTTTGGGAAATATCCACCATGCGGGCACGGCCTTGGTCGTCGATGTGGGAAAAGCTCATGGCATCGCCTCCGGGCTTTGCTGCAGATCCAAGTGGTCGGGAAGCAAAAGTGCTCGAGCCGCCTCACCGCTGTTGATCTGCTCGACATCAGGGGGAATCAACAGCAGCGAATCGGCCCGCGCAAAACCGACGATATCCGCCGAACCTTTGGTTTCGAGGGGCTGGATGCGCCATTGGCCCTCCACGAAAGCCGCCCAGGCAGGCTTGAAGAGCAGGCGGCCCGTCTTGTGGCGGACCGATTCGGTCAAGCAACCTGAAACCTCGAAAAGCCCCCATTGGCGGTGACCCATCCACTTTCGGAGGGCGGGGCGGACAAAGGCTTCGAAGGTCACGAAAGCCGAGACCGGATTGCCGGGAAGGCCGAAAACCATCTTGCTGCGCTCAGGATCTGTGGCCAGCAAGACAGGCTTTCCCGGCTGAATGGCGACTTTGTGGAATTGGATCTCCAATCCGGCCCGTCCCAACACCTTGTGGACGAAGTCGAACTCTCCGGCGGAGACGCCTCCCGAGAAAATCAGCGCGTCTGAGCAGGCCAACCCCTCTGCCAGCGCTTGCCGAACCGCTTGAGGGCTGTCTGCAAGGCGGGGCATGGACCGGACTTCGACACCCAGGCGTCGGCACTGGGAAGCCAGCATGGGCGCATTGGAGTTGCGGATCTGCCCGAAGTCCGGCTCCTGATCCACCGCCACCAGTTCATCTCCCGTGCTCAGGATGACCGCCGTCAGCCCCTGGAAAACCTCCACTTGGCTGTGCCCGAAGACTGCCAAAACGGCTATTTCCGCAGGGCCGAGGGCTTGCCCGGCCTGCAGCACGAGATCGCCATTGCGCACTTCGGAAGCTTCGGCGGCCACATGGGTACCCGCTTCGACCGGTGCCAGAATCTCCACATGGCTTTCGGATATCCTGCGCGTCTTTTCAACCATCTGGACGGCATCGGCCCCTTTCGGAAGCGGAGCGCCCGTCATGATCTGGACGGCCGTTCCCGGCTCCACCGAAAGCTCCGGGCTGACACGGCCGGCACCCTGAATCCCCGTCACTCGAAGGCGCACCGGAGCAGTCGAGGCATCGGCGCTGCGAAGCGCGAATCCGTCCATAAACGACTTGTCGAAGGGAGGCAGGCCGTGGTCAGCGCGAATCGTCCTGGCCAGCACCCGTCCCGCAACCTCTGACAGCGGCAGTGTCATCGATTGCAGTCTGGGCACGGATGCAAGCAGTTTCTTGAGTGCCGTCTCGTAATTCAGCATGTCGTCCGCTCTCCCGGCCGAGCCTGCGTTAAGAATAACAGCCCCTCATCCGTCATCAAACAGGGGTTCCTTGCCAGGCTTCCGGTCCTGCAAACTGGTCACATTATTCACCAGTCGAAACCGCGAATAATTTTGACCCAGACCCCGTAAGGCGGGAGAATAACCGTGGAAGGTTGACGAATCGTCGAAGCTGGGGTGAACGAACCGACTTGCCTGCTCCCTTTTCGGTAGGCAGGATTTGAGGAAATCATGAAGAAGCGAGTGATTGTCAGCCTGGTCATCGTCGGGGTGCTGGCTGTCCTGGTGATCGTCAGTGTTTCGGTCAAAGGGCGTCAGGATTCCGTGGACGTCCAGACGGGCCAGGTTGAATTGACCGAGGAGCTGGTGGCCAAGGTGACCGCCACCGGCGAGATCAAGCCCAAGGAATTTGTCGAGCTGCAATCCGAAATCACGGGGATCATCACCGACCTGTATGTGGAAGAAGGCGATGTGGTCGGAAAAGGGGATCTGTTGCTGCGCATCGACCCCCGCCAGCTCGAATTGCAGACCATGGCCGAAAGGGCCAGCCATGACATCACCATTTCCGAGGCCACGAACCAGCAAGCCCAGATCAAAGTCCAGCAGACGGTGGTCGAGCGCGACAAGGCGGCGGTTCGCAAGAGCGAAGCCGAGCTTTCGCGGGCTCAGCAGAATTATCAGATCGCCAAGCGCAGTTTCGAGCGCAAGCAGCAGATGTTCGAGGACAACTTGATTTCGCGCGACCTTTACGATGCCGCCAAAAACGACCTGATCAGCGCCGAGACGGCACTCACCAACGCCGACCTATCCGTGGCCCAAAGCCAGGCCCAGCTTGCGGTCACCGAAACCCAGCTGCAACAGGAAAAGGTGCGCTACCAAAACACCCTCAAGCGCATTGAGCAGAGCAAGGCCAACCTCGACCGGACCGAAGACGAGTTTGCCAAGACCGTCATCCGCTCCCCACTGAGCGGAGTCATCACCCAAATGAACGTGGAAGTCGGCGAACGTGCCGTTCCAGGCACTCTCAACAACCCCTCGGCCACCTTGATGGTGATTGCCGACCTGTCGGTGATCGAAGCCGAGGTCGAGGTGGATGAAACCGACATCGTCAGCGTGGACCTCGGACAGGCTGCCGAAGTCAATGTCGATGCCTTGCCCGACCAGCCCCTCAAGGGCATCGTGACCGAAGTGGGCAGTTCCGCCATCCAGACCGCCGGATCCAGCCAGGAAGCCAAGGACTTCAAGGTGGTCATCCAACTGGAAAGCCCTCCCAAAAGCCTGCGCCCCGGCCTGAGCTGCACTGCCGACATCACCACCGCCGAAAGGGACGAGATCCTCACCATTCCCATCCAAGCCCTGACCATTCGCGAGTATGAGCTGGACGAAAAAGGGGATTTGATCCGCAAAGAGAAAAAGGCCCGCCGCCGATCAGGCCGCGGAGTGCAAGCCGACTCGTCCGATGAGGCCGGCGGCACTTCTAAAAAGAAAGAGATGGAGGAGTTTCAAGGCGTCTTCCTGGTAGACGAGCAAGAAAAGGTCCAGTTCATTCGAGTCGAGACAGGGATTATCGGCGAAACCGATATCGAAGTCCGGTCCGGACTGAACCAAGGTGATACTATTGTAATCGGTAGCTACAAAGCCCTTCGCAGCCTGGAAGACGGGGATTTGGTGAAGGCGGTGAAAAAGGAGGTCGACTAGGTGCTGCTTTCGGTAGATTCAGTCACGAAGTCGGCGGGGTCGCAGCGAGCCGGGAGGCCGGAGACCGGTGACCGGAAACCGGCAGAGATCTCCGAGGGGAAGCATTTGCAGTCGGCGTTTCAGCCATTATCCGGCCATTTTGCGTTTCGAGGCCCGGCATTTAATCGGATCGCAAAGGCACTTGCGAAGGCGAGGATTGAGGGATGAGAGAGGACGCTTCCGCCCCCCTGATCCGCACGGACAACCTCTGGAAAACCTATGTCATGGGATCTGAGGAGATCCATGCTTTGAACAGCGTGAGTTTCGAGATTCGAAAAGGGGAGTATGTTGCCATCATGGGGCCATCCGGCTCCGGCAAATCGACCCTGATGAATCTGATCGGTTGCCTGGACACCCCCACACAAGGCGATTACTACCTGAACGGCAAACTGGTCAGTGAGATGCACGATGACGAACTGGCCCAGATCCGCAACCAGGAGATCGGATTTGTCTTCCAGACCTTCAACTTGCTGGCCCGCGCCACAGCCTTGCACAACGTGGAATTGCCCCTCATCTATGCCGGCGCCTCCGCCGCAAAGCGCCGCAAGCAGGCTCTGGTCGCCCTGGAAAGAGTAGAGCTTTCCGATCGCGTCGAACACAAACCCAACGAATTGTCGGGCGGTCAGCGGCAGCGCGTAGCCGTCGCCCGGGCGCTGGTCAACAGCCCATCCATCATTTTGGCCGATGAACCGACCGGCAACCTCGACTCCCGGACCGGCCTGGAGATCATGGGCCTTTTCCAAAAGCTGCACGATTCGGGAAACACCATCGTCCTGGTCACCCACGAGGCCGATATCGCCCGCTTCGCCCAACGCATCATCAACCTGCGCGACGGCCAAATCGAAAGCGACACCCACCTGGCCCCCGAAGAGCGATCTTCGCCCACCGAGATGGTTGTCGGCTGAGGCAGATCTCGCGCAAAGCCAATCAGAAGAAAGCAGCTTTATAATCCACTGGGAGCGTCTTTTTTTCTTTTCTCCTTTGCGTGAGATCCCACCAGTGCCACGAGTTGCCGGGTGTAATCATGTCGAGGCGCCTCGAAGATCTCCTGGGCTGATCCGATCTCCACGATCTCGCCCCGCAGCATGACGGCTATGCGTTTGCAATAGCAGCGTGCCACCGGCAGATCATGGGTGACCAGGATCATGGCAAAACCCTGCTGCTGCTGAAGCGCCTGCAGGCTCTCCAAGATGTAGACTCGAAGCGACGCATCCAGCGATGACGTCGGCTCGTCGGCGATGAGCAAACAAGGGTCTGTCGCCAAGGCCCGGGCGATGGCCACCCTCTGCCTCTGACCGGTGGAAAGCTCTGCCGGCCGTCGGTCGAGGAAGTCGGCCGGCAAGGCAACCGACTGCAGCAACTGCTCGACCTTGCGGCGACGGGCAGGGGCATTGCCGAGGCGATGGATGCGCAAGGGCTCTTCCACGATTTCCAGGATGGACATGCGCGGGTTGAGCGAGGTCATGGGATCCTGGAAGACCGATTGGATTCGTCCACCATGAAGCCCCGGACGCGATTGGATCTCCTGGCCTTGGAATCGGATCTGGCCCGAGCTGGGTGCCAGGATGCCCAGGATGCATCGCGTCACAGTTGTTTTGCCGCTTCCTGATTCTCCCACCAATCCCAGCACTTCACCCGCCTCCAACTCGAAGGAGGCACGGTTGACGGCCAAGACGGAAGCCCCATCCCTGTCCTTTCCGAAAGGCAGCCGCAGGCCTCCCTTTGAGCTTCCTCGCCGGTGAAACCGGACCACCAAGTCTTGAACACTCAACAGAGCCATGGCTCAGCTATGCCTTCGTTTCTACGGTGGCACTTCCAACATCATCGAAGACTAGGAGTCTGCGCGGCAGAAAATTAATCTACTGCGAAAGCGGTAGAATCGGCCCATATTCCCTCGATTTTTCGGCGAATAGAGCGACTATGAACCTCAAAATCGAGGAAATCTGGCCTCGATTCCCCACTTTCTCGCTATGATCATTTCTGCCGCGCAGACTCCT
>JANQFM010000790.1 GCA_028277865.1 Acidobacteriota bacterium | reverse complement strand
ATTTTCCAGCACGGCGAACTTGCCTTGATCGTCCTCTCCCAACTCGACGACCTTCGAGCGGGTGTGAAAGCGGATGCCCTCTTTTTCCAACAGCCGCTGAAGTTCGTCGGCCAACTCGGGATCCTCCCTGGGCAGGATATGCGCCTCCATTTCGATGACGGTCACCTCGGATCCGAAACGGCGGAATGCCTGAGCCATTTCCACGCCGATGGGACCTGCCCCCAGAACAATCAAAGACTCGGGGAGGCGATCCAGCGCGAAGATCTCTTCGTTGGTCAGGATTTCGGTCTTGCCGGTCCCCGGAATGGGCGGAACAAGGGCCCGCGAGCCGGTGGCGATGACGAACTTCTTGGCGCTCAGGACTTGGCCGTTGATGCGTACATGGTTCTTGTCCTCGAAAGAGGGCGGGCCGATGAAGACCTTGACTCCCAGCTTTTCGAAGTATTCGGGGCTTTCATGCTCTTCGATCTTGCCCTGCACCTTGCGCAGCCGCTGCATGATCAGGGGAAAGTCGGTTTCGACCGGGTAAGGCGGAACACCGTAGCGGTCGGCGTTGCGCATCATGTGCAGCACCTTGGCGCTTTTGAGGAAGGTCTTGCTGGGGACGCACCCGTAGTTGAGGCAGTCGCCTCCGATCTTGGTCTTTTCGATGATGGCCGCCTTCAGGCCCAGCTGATTGGCGCCTCGGATGACCGGCAATCCTCCTGAACCGGCTCCCAACACAATCAAATCGTAGTCGTAGCCCATCAGCTATTCCTTTCCGGGGGCACGGGATCGTGCCAGGACACGGCCTCACCTTCGTCCTGATGGCTCGCAAGCCCGACGGGTTTCGGCGATTTCCCTGCCGTGTTGGCAGTCCGACCGGGCGTCAAGCCCCTTCGCCGCAGCTACGGGAAGGCCGGTGCTTCGCTATAATTGGCTGGTGAGATTCAGCCTGGGCCGAAGAGGCCTTGCCAGAACCTGCTGCCGATCGCTCGGCTTCACCTTGTTGCTGTCCTGGGCCGCTCAGGCTGCCGACGGACTGGCAAGGATGCCCTTGCCTGCCAATCCCCTTCAGCCGCCTGCGGGTGATTCCTTTTCTTTCATCGTCTACGGAGACATCCAGGGCAACCATCGCAACGGGCACGACGCACTGGTAAAGCAGATGCTAAAGGAAGATGTGGCCTTCGTTCTACACTCGGGGGACATTTCCGAAGATGACGGGGAGGGCTACGACAGCGATTTCCTGCCCGTCATCGAACCCCTGGCGCGCCGCCTGCCATTCTTCCCTGCTGTGGGCAACCATGACGTGACGTGGGGAGAGCCGGACAGCCGTGCCAACTTCGCCACCTTCTTCCGCAACTCCCTCAAGTTCCTGGCCAGCTTACCCGGCAATGGACATCTTCAGTCCCTCGAGAGACAAAGGCTTTGGTACAGCTTCAAATACGGCGGCGCCCTTTTCATCGCTCTGGATTCCAACTTGTTCATCGACGAAGGCAAGTACACCAAGACCCATTCCTTGCCG
>JANQFM010000778.1 GCA_028277865.1 Acidobacteriota bacterium | reverse complement strand
CAACAACGCATCGGTGAATGCTGAGGAGTCCGATCCGAGGCTGAGCAACAATGACGCTCAGGCCATCACAGTCGTCAGCGCCAGTACCGTCAACCTCGTACTCAGCAAAAGAGCACTCTCAGCTCAGCCCCGAGTCGCAGAAGAGCTGCGCTACGAGATGACTGTCACCAACGAAGGCCCGACAGACGCCAGCGGTGTCGTTTTGCAGGATCCGCTCCCTCAACAACTGCGCTTTTTGGGTGCTTCAGCGACGCAGGGGAATTGCTCTTTGCAGTCTCCCAGCGGCATCCTGACCTGTGAGTTGGGCTCGCTGCCGGCCGGGGCTCAGGCGACGGTCGAGCTGCGCACTCGGGCGGAGAAATCCGGAGAGATCATTAACACTGCCTCGGTGGAATCTGTCGAGGACGATTCCCGGCAAGAGGACAACCAGGACACCGCACATGCCACTGTAGCCAAGGGGCTGGCTGACCTGGAGGTCACTCTGTCCTCTTCTGCAACTTCATTTGAGGAGGGTGCGGCGCTCTCCTACGTACTGCATGTCACCAACCATGGCCCCCGTGATGCGGAAGGGGTCTCATTGAGCACGCGCTTCCCCGTCGCTTTCACCTCACCTGAAGGCGTGCCCGGTCAAGGGAGCTGCGACGAAACCGCCGAGCAGATCCTGTGCAGCCTTGGAACGCTGGAAGAAGGCCAGGAAGTCAGCGTCCAGATCAGCGGCTTGGCTTCCGCTGCGGGGGAAATGGTGCACTCCGCGGAAGTGGAAAGCGAAGCCGACGATCCGGATTTGGGCAACAACCTGGCCCGATTGGAGGCATTGGTCAAAGCCATTCAATTCACCATGGTTCCTCATTCCCTCGGATTGGCATCGACCTTTGTCAGCCTGGGAGTGGTCAACCTCGCCGACGGTCCCAACGCCATCGAGATCCAGGGGCTGGACCGCCATGGCAGCCAATTGGCATCCTTGGAACTGCCTTCTCCAGCCTCCAGGAGCCAAAGCGCCTTCCTGACCACCGAAGTCATCGACCAAGCTGAGACACTGGCCGCCCGAGGGCGTCAAGGCCCCATCCGGACCTTCTTCATGCTGGGTTCCAACCAGCTCCAGGAGCTGGACGGAATCGGGGGTGTGATGGAGAGTTCCCAAGAGAGCCACTTCACCCTGATGCGAAGGGGTGCCAACCAGGACACAATCCTCTTCTTCTTCAATCCCGCCGACGGAGATGAGTGCGAGATTCAACTGAAGCTCTTTGAGGCAGGAGGAGACGAGCTTGCCTCCGCCATACTGTCGCTGGCACCCATGGGATCGTTTCGGGGCAGCCTGGGGGAGATCTTCGGGGACATCACGGTCGATGAAGGTTTTCTGCAAGCCAGCAGCAGCTTGGAGGTGCGCGGATTTGCCCTGGCAACCGAAGAACGCAACTTCGCCGCATTGACCGGGAAATCAGGCCTCCAAACAAAACGCCTTTTGGCACCCCATTTCGTTGCCTTTCCCGATGCAACCACAATCTTGCGCCTGCTTAACCTGGCCGAGAATGAAGTCACCGGAACAATCCGGCTCATGAACGACCAAGGGATGTTGCTGACTGAGGCGGATCTTTCCATCCCAGGACAGCAACTGGGCGTCTTTGACTTGAAGGATCTGTTTGACTTCGAAGCCCTGGGCGTCAATACAGGCTACTTGGAACTCATTCTAAGCGGGGGCACAGCCGGCGTCTTTGAGCGATCCGCCTTCGTTTCGGCCTCCGTTTCCTATCAAAGCCCGTCCTTTGAGGCGGCTCTTCCCCTGACCGGCAACGGGCACGAAGAAACGCTCTTCCTGCATGTCGCCCAGTCCTCTGAACTGAACATGTTCCACGGGATGGCCATTGTCAACGTCGGAGACAGCGATGCAACCGGCAAAGTGGAAGTTTATGACGAGGGCGGTTCATTGACCGGCCAGGCGCCGATCCACCTGAAGCCTGGAGAGAGGGTGGTGGACTTGCTGAACGGACCCGCCCTGTTCGGGCCGGGCTTTTCCCAAATCAAGGGACACATCCGGGTGATCAGCGACCAGCCCGTCATCGCCTTTGCACTCTTCGGCGGCGAGAGCTTCCTGGCCGCCATCGAAGGGCAGGGCTTGGACGAGTAGGCATTTCTTGCGCCGGAGGCGCAGCAGGACGGTAGCCGGTGGTTGAGCGCAGCGACACCACCGGTAGCGGTTCAATAGCGGATCGCACCCCGGCAGGGGTGCAGGAATCGATTCGGAGCACCGCCCTTTAGGCGGAAAAGGGAGTCTTTCAGCAGAATCGAATTCCAAATTTTCGATTTCAGATTGTGCAGGCTGCTGGGCAGCCAAAGACTTCAAGACACGGCCCCAGCAAACTCATCCTTCAGGGGCCGACTTGGCGGTAGCGGGTTCCGCAGCGGGCAGTTTCGGAACCTCCTTTGCCGATCTGATGTAGGCCACCATCTCGGGCCGCAGGCGATCATAGGGAAAGCGATACAGCAAATCCCGGATCTCGAACCTCTTGGCCAGCACACGAACAAAGTCGAAGGCGAAAAGGTAGCTGGACGCACGGTGATCGCCCAAAAAGAAGTCCTTGCGCACCCTGTGGGCCTGTTCTTTGAAATTCTTGCTGAGATGGAGCGCAAAAGCCCTGTAGGCCTTCTGCTGATCGCCCTCATCCCCATCCTTTTGGAAAAGAAAATCCTTGGGGTCTTTGGAATAGTCCAGCTGCGAGGCCATGTAGGAGGCCACTCCCCTGTGCAGAAACTCAGCCCGAATGCTGCCGCTGCGAGGATGACGAGACAGGTGCTCCAATTTCAAGAGCATTTGTGCGGTCAAATAGCGCATCTGGGTCCCGCTGAGGTTGGAGCTGATCCAGCCGGCATCCAGCAAAAGGAACCGTTTCGGATTTGCGCTCTTGGCAGGCAACGCCATGTAGGAATACTCGGCGTTGCCGGGAGAGAGCGCTGAAACGGTGAAGCCGGACAGATTCAACCAAGGGTAGAGCTTCTTCAAGTCGGCGACGACTTGCTTGTGCATGGGAGCGAAACTCTTGGAGAAGGATTCCAGCTTGTCCCACCCCTTCTTGAGGGTTGCGTAGTAGTCGGCCAGAACTCTTTGACGCGTTTTGCGGAAATTGGGCTCGGTCAGATCATAAAAAGCCGTGGTGCTCAGCAGCAGGTAATATTTGGGTTCGATATTTTTTTCCCAGAAGGCGATGAACTGCTTTTCGTTCTTGAAGGGGCCTCCGGCAACGACCGACTCCGTCAGATTCACAACCCCAGCCCGGGCGCTCTTGAGGAATCCCCAAGGTTCCCAACCCGGATCGGGGCTGACGTGACGCGCCGTCCACTCCATCTCCCAGTTGAACTGGGGGTGAGGACGGACATACTTTCCGGCAAATTGACCGTTTTCTTCAAAACGGACTTCCACCCTGTGATAGGTCGCCCCGACCGGGATGCGAAACCGGATCAGGTTGTCGGAGACCTCGAATTTGGTGGTGACGCGCCCCCAATCGGCATTATAGGCCCGGATCTCATCCTCCGAGTAAACCAGATAGAAAAGGGTGGAGCCGTTTTCCTTCTCCAAAGCATGCCAGAGGCCATCGCGGTCCGAAGACGCAGCCAGGATTGCCGGCCAGCAGCCAAGCCCCATCATGAGCATCAAGCCGAGGCGGATCATTCTGTTGTTCGTCATGTAAACCCCTTTGTCGAGAGATCCGTGGGCTGCGGAGCGCAGCCCACGAAATCCGGTTTCGAGTGAAGAATTCCCGAAGTCCTAGTTCAGAGGTGTCTGCCCGCCGATGGCGGAAAGATAACCGTCCCCCCCGAATAGGGAAAAAGCGATGAATGGGGCGTCACCGCTCAACCTCAGGTAGCCCCCTTGCTGATCGAAATCCCCTCCGAAGAGCCTGACGTCGCTGAGCAGGAATACTCTGCGGTCGCGAGGGCCGATTGCCACATCGCGCTCAGCGGTGAGTTGACCGATCTCATCGTATGCCTGGACTGTCACCAGCACTCCTTCCGGCTTGGGATTGAAGACGGCCAGTCCCTGGAAAGGATTGAGAGTGTTTTGCTTGTGCGCCACCTGCAGAAAGAGTGTTTCCCGCTCACCCTCGCCATTGACCAAGGGCAGGCTGGAACGGCGCTTGCCGACGTTGTCGGAAATGGTGATGATGGGCACTACCGTGGGGGGGACCGGGAAGCCGAATTCCGTCCCGGCATCCAGCGTCAACTCCAGGTACCCTCCCAGTGATTCATCGTTCGGAAGAGATTCCGCTTCAATATTGAGCAAGGTTCGCAGGTCGATGGTGCTTACCGCCCTCGGGGCCACTGAGAAGAATCCTTCTGCAGATTCCCTCGCGACATCGTCGAAAACCGCAAATGCATCGATGTCCACAGTCTTCCGACCCACATTGAGGATGCGGAGGGTTGTTGTGACTTGGCCGGCATCAAAGGCGAAATGAGGGGCTGAGAGGCTCTCTTCCCCCATGCTTCCCATGGCGGGAATCGAGATCAAGGTCTCGTCTTCGAGGATGACTTCGAAGCCCCGGACCGGCTGATTGGATTCGATCCTGATGAACCCGTCCTCGATCTCCAGCCCTTGGCCGAATACCTCCTCCAAAGTGGCCAGGATCGATCCCGAAGGCGCCAGTTCAACAGGCACTTGGTCGAGTTCCGTCCCGCCGATGTCGAAGAGGGTCAAGGTCAGAGAGGCCGCCTGAGCGAGGTCCGGATTGAAGAAGAAGATGACCGTGACGTCAGTGTCGATCTGCCTGGCACGGGGAAGAAGCAGCAGGCATTCATTGCTGTCATTGCAGGGACTGTCCTGCAGACGGTTGCCGATTCCGTCCAGAAACTGCAGGTCGTTGGCCCCGATCATGAAAAAGCCTTGCACCGGCCCTTTCAGGCCCTCGGCCAAAACAGTGTCGCCGTCGACCAGTTGCCTGGTCAGCGCCGCCCGCTGCCCCAGGGGCTGCACGGGGTCAACCTGATCGAAATCTTCAATCACCTCGCCGGCCGACGAAAGCCCCTGAATGTTGAGCGTGTTCTCGTCCCCTATCCGGTTGTGCAGGGCCAAGCCGACGAAAGCGTTGGCCAGCTGTGCATCCAGCGAAGCCAGATTGTCGGCATGCGTGGTGGCGAAAAGGCCCGGCAGCGAACGGATGCGGACCTCCGCTTCGGCTAGGTTGTCCTCCGGTTGGGGGTCGATCTGGCTGGCCTGCACCGAGACGGAATTGATGACTTGCGCGGCGGCGTTGGCCAGAGCCTCGATCCGTACCAAGGCCGACTCGCCGACCTCCAGGCGGCCCAGGTTGCAGCTCACCGTGCCGGCCACGATCTCGCAGGATCCTTGATCGGGGACAGCCGCAGTGATGTCCATCCTGTCAGGAAGGGCGTCCGTGACCACCACGTTGGTGGCGTCGTCGGGACCATTGTTGGTGACCCCGATCAGGTAGGAAACCAGCGCCCCCTGCATGACTCGCACCACGCCGTTGCCCGCACCCTGGGCCGGGAAAGCGCCCGGCGCTGCCTGGCCGGCCCCTCCCGATTCGCCCGTCCCCGGCCCTTCGACCGAGGCGACGATGCTCAGGTTGGCTTCTGTGTCGGTGACTTCGGTCGTCACCGTAGAGGAGTTGTTGCCGTTGTTGCTTTCGGCGGTGCCCGAAGAGACGCTGGCGGTATTGGTGAACACCCCCGCCGAGTCGGCATTGACTCGGATAGTGATCTGGGCCTGCGTCTGGGCGGACATGTTCCCCAGGCTGCAGGAGACCACCTGGCCGTTCACCGTGCAGCTGCCCTGAGTGGTCACGACAGGCGATACGGCCAGCGCCGAAACCTCGGTTGGCAAAACGTCGGTGACTTGAACGTTGACGGCCTCGTCAGGGCCGGCGTTGCTCACGGCGAGCTGGTATTCGATCTCCGCACCTTGCGGCTGCTGCCCTTGAGGCCCGCTCTTGACAATGGAAACATCCGCGGTTGCGGCAGCGGCAGTCGTGGTGATCGTTGCATTGTTGTTGGCAGCGTTGGTTTCGTCGGCATCGCTGCCGACCGAGGCGCTGGCAGTCAGTGTTCCGCCGCTGTCCGCCCTCACCTGGATCGTCGCCACCCTGCTTTGCCCGTTCTGCATAGTCCCAAAGCTGCAGTTCACCGTCGAGCCGGCGGCACTGCACTCGCTGGGCGTGGTGCTGACAATGGCCCCGGGGCCGCTCAGGTTGAACTGGGCCAGGACGTTGGGCGCCGCGTCGGGGCCGTTGTTTACCACGGTCATGGCGTAGGCTACCTGCTCCCCCACCGAAACGGGGTCAGGGCTGTCCGTCAAGCTGACCGAAATGTCGGCGCCGGGAGGAGGATCGGCAAGCAAAGTGATTTGAAGGGTGTCCTCGGCGATGCACCCTTCCAAAGTCCCGCGCAGCCGGAGAGTGATGGTCCGATCTGTGCCCACATCCGGCGTCGACAATGTTGTTTGGGCGGAAGCAGGGTCTTGGATCGGCAATTCCGACAGCTGCAGTCCATCGGAGTCGGTAACGGTCCATGCCACCTGCGCCGGGACGACCGCACCTCCAAGGGCGCCGCTGACCGTGCCATCCAGTTGGACTGGTTCACCGCCCAACACCGGATCCACACAGCCTGCATTGACGGAGACTTGCGTTCCGCCGCAGGTCTGGCTGACCGATTGCCCCGGGTTGCACTGCTGAGAGCCGTCTCCCCCGCCGCCGCCACCGCCGCCGCCGCCGCCGCCGCCCCCTGGCTGCACGATATTGACGTTGAGGTTTCGCGAAGCAGTATTGCCGTCGGAGTCCTGCACCTGAACGACAAAGAGCTGAGTGGTCGGGGAAGGGGGCGCCTGGACATCCTGATTGACCGTGCATCCATTCGTGCAGCCGTTTCCAGTCAGGGTGGCGAAGGGAGTCGCGGTGGTGACCCTGAAAAAGAGGAAGGTCAGGCTGGCATCGTTGTCGGTGGCTCGGGCTGAGAGCCGTATTGTGCCGTTCGTATTTGCTGTGTTGGTCGAATTGTTGGCACTGAAGTTGTTGATTACGGGATCAACGTCGCCCCCGCCGGGGGGATTGACGGCAGTGCAGCCCAAAGGATGCCGAGTAAGCGAAAAATCGGCTTCAACGGATTTCAGATCGAAGCCCGCCTCTTGAACAAGGCCGGACACTCTGATCACCACTGTTCCAGATTGAACACGGGGGTGCTTGAGGAAGAAAAGCCGGTTCTCGGTGCTGAAGAATTGGAAGTTGCCGGGGCAGAAGATCCCGTTCCCTCCAAGTCTGGTGACCTGATAGCCCCCCCAGACATAGGCGCTGGGGGTATCGTCATGGATTTCGAGGAAGAGCTCGAGGCCGGAACCGTCGAATGGCCTTTCAGGGCTGCCGTCATTCCCGTCAGAGTCCGGGGTCGCTACGATGGCGAAGGTTGCCATCGTCGGTGTCTGGGCTGCAAGGTTCGGCACCCAGACGGCTGCCGACAGAAAAAGGTATCTGCACAATCTCATGCCAACCTCTCCTTTTTTGGCTCAGCGGATTCGCTGACCGAAGCAATATCTGCTCTCTTCATCTCCCCAAATCAAGAGAACTGACCGACCGGCTGGCCGGCATTGCAAGATTTCGGTTCAAAGCAGGCTTCTTCGCCTGCTATTCCCCACTTGCTTCCCGCAGCAACTCCACTTTTTCCAAGTAGAGGTCCCCTCTTGCCAGTACAGTGCCTCCAAGGATGACTTGTGAGGAAAAGTAGCTGACATAAAGCTCATCACGAAATTGCCAGAGTTTCGGAGCTGAATCCACACTTTGCAGTTCCCGACGCCCAATTGACCTGGGTTGGGCCTTCCCAAGGCCCGCCCCGTCCAATGCGGCTACAAAAAGTGACTCAGGCCGAGGCATCTGAGTCGCCCTGGGATAAAAGCTCCACGCGAAATACAAACCCCCGGCACCTTGGTATACCAGAGGAACGGGCGACCCTGCAAAGCGAGGTTCCAGGGCCGTCAAGGCGCGAACCGCCCAACCCTCCCCTTCAGAAGCCGCCCCGATGACCTTGCCGCCTTCCTCAGCTCCATTATAGCTGTAGGCGATGACCCGCTGGCCGGAGTTCTTCTCCCTACTGAGAAAAATCTCAACATTTCTGCCAGTGAATCGGGCAACAGCCTGCGGCTCACCCCTGTTCGAAGCATCGATCCGTTGGACCCAAACGTCCGCTTGTTCCCACTCTTGCTCCACCCAGGCCAAGTCGAGATCCTGCTGGAATGAAACCACCTGCAGCGAGTGGATCCGCTTTTCCTGCTCGACCAAGACCTGCGGTTGCGACCAACTCTCTCCATCAGCCGAACGGGACCGGAAGATTCGAGTCCCCCAGACCCAAAAAAGCGAAAGCCCCTCGGAATCGTCGATCAGCAAGGGGTCGCGTCCTTTGAAGCTATCCTGGTTCAGCTGTTCGACAGCCGCCCAGCCTTTGCCGCTCTTCCTGTAGAGCCGGATACGCCAGTCGCTCTCCCCCAGGTTTTGAGAAAAGCCCAACAGAAACGGACCCTGGGAGGTTCCTACCAACCTGGGGTGCCCCATGTATTTCCCAAACTCGAAGACATGAGGCTTGCCGCCCTGACGCAATTCCGAAAGAGATATCAGGTTGATGCTGTGCCAGGGTCGCCGCTGACGCTGACCACGATCCAGCCAAGAAAGGTAGATCTCGCCCTGCAGCTCCAGCACATCGGGAAAGATTCTCCCCCCCTTGCTGGTGGCGCCTTTGCCCTGGCTCACTTGGAGGGTCTCTTGGACCGAGAAGTCATTGAGGTCGACTCGGGATAATAAGACTTGGACTCCGAAGGCCTGCCGTTCGAGCCAGGCTACATAAAGGTCTGTTTCAGCAACGGCCAGGCCATAGCCTTGAGAGCGCCCAGGATGATGCACCAAGCCAGGGGAGGGATTGAGGCGCAGCCGTTGTGCGGCTTGAGCAGCCTGACCGCTCAAACCCAGCAGCAAAAGCACCAGCCATAACGCCAATCTCCGGCGCAGAAATAGGTCCACCAAGTTGACCATCCAGTCAGACTGCTGCAAAGAAAGAAAGGGAAGCACAGAAAAACCTGTGCTTCCCTTTCCAGGTCCAAAGTCCTCCAATGTGAAGGACGGAACTGGCACCTTCCCTTGAAGGCGCCAGTTTTCTGCTAGCCGCGCTGCCAATCCTTAATTGACGCCCGGATCGAACTCGGTGGCCGCTTGCGGCACATACCAGGACACGCCAAAAGCACTCTGGAAGATAATGTGCTTGGCGATGGTCACATAGGTACCTCGTTCACCGTCGTAGTCCTCTCCGAAGCCAATCAGGGCGCCGCTCGTTTGATCGTACCAGTAGTCGCGGGTGACGATCCGGTTGAAGCGGATCCAGCCGGGACCCAATTCATCGTTGGGGCAGACCGGCGGGTCAGGCAGGAAGTTTTCAACCAGAGGCGGTGCCAGGCTGAAGAGATCGGCGACGCTGAAGGTCCCGAAGTTGCGCGTGAAGATGAAGTCGGTTGAGTCGGGACCCACCCGAACACTGCCCACCGAACCGTTGGCGAACGCGTAGTAGTTCAGGCACCGCAAAGCCACGCGGGTGACCAGCGGCGTGAAGGGCGGCGCAGGCGAAATGTCTTCGATTTCCCGCGGGATATCGAGGATATCTTCGTCGCAATTGTAGATGGCCAACTCATAGTAGGTGGCTGCCGCATCCATACGGTAGGCGCTGTCATCGGCCAAGGACAGGGTCAGGTTGTTGGGGTTGCCCGATCCGTTGTAATCATCCTTCAAGGAAGCCCCGAACAGGAATTGGTCATTGGGATTGCCGGGGAACAAGGTCCAACCCAAAGCGCCCCCGCTCACCGGAGTGGCGAAGAAGGGATCGTCGCCGTCGCAACGGTCAGAATCCAAAGTCAGGCCTTCGCAGTTGGTCTCGACCGTATCGCCGCCGTGGGCATCCTGGCGCAGGTAGAAGTAGTTGGCCGGCAGGACCAAATCCGAGTCGCGCTGCAGGGTCAGCCAGATCTCCTCGCTGCCCGACAGCACGCAGCGCTTGGGCGCCAGCGGACCGTCGCCGTCCAGGCCAGCGTCCAGGATGTTGTAGAGATCGAAGAAATCGAATACCCCATCCGGATCCTTGTCGGGATCCCAGACCCCCATCGTCGGCGCCGGGCCAACCACATCCTGAGCACTGAAATCGGGGACGTTGTCCTCGCGATTGGGTAGGCCGTTGTCGAACGACGTATCCTCAGGATCCAGATCGTTAAAGCTCAGATTGACCGCCGGACGCGTCCAGGCAGTTACTCCGAAGCTGGCCAGGCCGTTGTCGCGAATCGCAGCCACGGTGTGAAAGCCCGTCAAGTAGTTGAACGAGATGGCGCTGGCATTGAAGACGTTCAGGTTGTTGTTGTTCACGCTGCTGCCGCCGGCGGGCACGCTGCCGATGGTGTCGTCATCCACTGCCCAGCATTCATCCAGAAGCCCTTCTGAAATCAGCCTGGCGGGAAAGAGCCAATCGGCAAACTTGTCGAGATCCTCAGGCCCTTCGTAAGAGGGGGAGGTGTCCGCACCGTTCGGCCCGGTATCCCGACTGTCGCCGCTTTCATTGCCTACAGCGCCTGACGCCTGGACAAAAAGGGCAAACCGGCCCGTGCCGAAGGCTGGGGCCACGATGGGCTCGGGGAAGACCCCCTCATCACCGAAAAAGCGCTGCGAGACGTTGGTGGTCGAACCCGGGATCGTGTAATCGAAGGGGTTGATCAGCATCGTATCGTTGCAGGTCAACACCACCAAGAAGTCGAGAAGGTCCGTGCAGTCTTCGTTGAAGTAACGGAAGTGGACCGTCACGGCATCGGTGGGGTTGACGTTGGTGATCGAGATGAAGTTAGTGAATTCAGGCCCGTCGAACCCGCACTCCTGCAAGGTCTGGTCGGGTTGGCAGTCCGTGGCATCCACGCCTGAATCCAACAGAAAGAGAAGCTGCGAGCCGGGCTCAACAGCCGTCCCCACTGGAGACGTGGTGGTCTGGACTTCCTGGGGATAGGTCGTGTCCGGGTCCGGGCCGTAGCCGTCTCCGGTCCCGTGCATCCCGTCTGGAACGGCTTGAGCCATCGCCGCCGGCGCTGCCAGGAGCAGCAGTGCAGCTGCAATCGTGATTAGCTTGAGACGTTTCATTGAAAGCATCCTCCTTAGTTTGGCTTCTTCAATGACCCAATACAACATGGACAAATCATGGAGCTTCACAAAAACGCGGCGAAGCCCAAAAATTGCGGCCCGGCTTCCCAGCGCCCTTGACGCGTATGACGCTTCTCCACCCGGCAAACAACGCCATGAAAGGATGTCCAGCTAAGTGAAAAGTCGCAAAATTTTTAAGCTGACGCCTTTTCTCCCCTGGCCGACCCCTTCAAACAGCGTCGCATCTTAGCCCATTCGAGGGCTGTTGACAAACCATTTCATCCCTTTTTTTCAGTTTTTTCGAAATATTGGATCACTTTTTTGGTGGAATTCAGGTGTAACCTGCCTGATCGGAGACTTGAGGCTGGACATGCGCCCCTCCGCAAGAAAGGAGGCGTTCAGGAGAAGAACTCGTCGGGATATGTTACCGTCTTCCCTCGTCGGACCCTCGGTCAGGGCCGGGTGGCAATCAGACATTCAATAGCTGATGGCAAGCAATCGCCCCGATTCAAAAATCCTTCAGCAGCGCTATGGCCGCGGCTACTATCACGGCCGTCAAAGCGGTTACCCCGCAGAGGGCTACTCGACCGGACATCAGGACTGGACGCCCTGGCTGGATTTCCTGAACAGCCTTCAACCCGCCGGAACCCTTGTGGATCTGGGATGCGCCTACGGATACCTGCCCGCCCAGGCCCGCCGCATGGGCTACCGGGCCTTCGGGACGGACATCAGCGGATTTGCCCTCAGGCGAGAACCCGCCTTCCGCCCCTTCCTGTGCCAGTCCCAGCTGGGGGAATTGCCCTTTGCAGATCAGTCGGCCGACCTCGTCTGCCTCTTCGACGTGCTGGAGCACCTGGAAGATCCTGTGCAGGCGCTGGCGGAAGCCGCCCGCATCCTCAAGCCCAACGGCTTGATGGCCTGCGCCACCCCCGACCCCATCTTTTTCACGGCCCATGAACCGACCCACTGCTTCGAGCGTCCGCCTTCCTTCTGGATCGATGCCTTGGAATCACTGGGGCTTCAGGCCCAGTTCCGCTTTTCAGAGCAGGCCTACAACTTTCAGTTTCTGGCCGCCTTCACCAGGACGTGCGCCTTTTCTGACTTAACCATCTTCTCGCGGCGCTTCCAGCTGACCGTGAACGCTTTCGGCAACTGGAAGCCGATCGGCCA
>JANQFM010000748.1 GCA_028277865.1 Acidobacteriota bacterium | reverse complement strand
CCGGTCGAGCGTCTGTTGAACCGGTTCGAAGCCGGTAGGGATACCGATGTCGACGATCAGCATCGAGGTGCGCAGCTTGCTGCCCGTGTAGCCCAGGGTGATGATAACGTCCATCAGGTCGTCCACTTCGATGCCCTGGCTGTCGTACTCCACATCCAAGAACAAGTCGCGGGGCGGGGGCAGGTACAGCCCCTGGCGATTGTATCGAAGCGCCATCTGGAAGTTGGTTTTTCCCTGTCCTTGAGCCGACAGTTGCAGGGTCTTGCCCAGGGGCAGTTCGATCTGGTGAAGCAAGTCGAAATTGTCTTTTTGCAAGCGCAGCTCGAGCAGGGTCCGCCCCTCTGAGCGGGCCGTGACCTGCAGGTCGAGGCTTCGATTCAGCCGGCGTGCCGCCTGAAAAAGAGCCCGCAGGCCCACCACCGTGTCCTGGGTGGAGTAGCCCAGCCCGCCCCGGCTGTTGCGCTGGGTCATGAGGAAGTCCAAGGCTTCCTGGGTGGTGAATGCCCGCTGCGGGTCCGAGGAAGCCAGCAGGGCCTGAACCGCCCAGCCGGTGGCCTCCACCGGGTAGGGCTCCCAGTGCAGCCCTTCGCCCTGGCGGACGGCCAACTCGATCAGCCGGTCCAAAAAGGCCTCGGCTGCGTTCTGAAAGCCGTCGATGCGCGACAGGGCTGCCGAAGCGATGGCGATGGCATAGCCGTTGTCGTTGACGTCCGGCAGGCCGGTCCGATTGACGGTCAGGTAGGAAGCGGCCCGTCCCAGAGCGTCCTGGACTTCAGAACCGTTGTAGTCGGCCAGGGCATTGGTCACGTAAGCGGCCGTTGCATAGTCGTTGAGCAGGCTGTTGCCGGCCATTTCGGTGTGGATGAGGAAGCGGTCCGGCTCAAAGGACCCGTCGGGACGCTGACGGCTCACCAGCATGGCCGCCGCGTCGGCCAAGACCCGTTCGTCGATGGTCATTACCTCTCGGCCGCCCGAGAAGCTGGAAAGGACGAAGGCGGTCAGCCAGAGGCTGCCTTGCTCCCCTCCGAATGCGGCAAATCCGCCATCGTCGGTCTGAAAGGTCAATTCGCGCTGGTAGCCGGTGTTGACGAAGTGCTCCGCCTCGGCGCGGACGGCCACATCCAGTTCTCCGACTTCCCGAAGGTATTTGAGCACCTCGATGTCGGGCGCCAGGAAGATCATGTTCTGCTCGCCGCAGCCGTAGGGCATTTCGAGCAGGTCGTCCAAGCCGGTCATGGCTTGCCCGATCAGGCTGGGAGTCAGGGATAGGAAGGCGCGGGCGGAATCCGCCACCGCATCCGGCGGCGCCAGGGGCGTCAATTCAACGCTCTCTCCGGCTTGCAGGACTCCGTTGACCAGCTCTTCGCTGGGCATGCCTTCTGCAACCACCTCCAGTTGGCGCAGGACTGCATCCGCTCCGGAAGATCCCTGGGCCAGAATCTGCAAGGGCAGCTTGCCGATGCTCTCAGGGCTGAGGAGGAACTCAGCCCGGGCCGTTGAGTTGGCCGCAACTTCGACCTGAAGCGGGTTTTCGCCCAGCAGCTTCAGGCCCGGCGCCTCTGAAAGCTCCACTTTCACCGTTTGGGGATCGTCCGAGAAGTTGAAGACATTCAGCTTGAGCGGGAAGACTTCGCCCCGCACCACTGAAACGGGCAGGGACGGCTCGACAAAGAACTCCTGGAAGACCTTCAGCCCGGCTTCACCGAATCCGATGCCGAACTCGCCGCCTTGAGGCTGGTAGGTCGAAACAGCCGTCAGCTTCCAGCCTGTGATGCTGTCCGGCGCGGTCAACTGCAGGCGCGCCTTGCCCTCATCATCGGTCAGCAGAGTGGGGTTCCAGAACCAGGTGGCCGGAAAGAACTGGCGCAGACGGGGCGCCTCGGGGTCGTTGCCGTTGCTTTCTGCGCCTGAGGAAGGGGGAGGCGGCGACACGTCTTCGACGGCCTGGAGAGGGGAAATCCGCTCTCCCTCCGGGATGCTGATGCCCCCTGTGGCAGCCACCGCCAACCCGGAGGCCCGGAAGACATCGGCTGGACCTTGCAAAGGGATATCGGCGCCGAAGGGGATGCCGACGGCCACCGCCAAATCCAGTTCCGGCACTGCACCGACCGGGGGTGCGGCCACCGGTTCCAAGAATCGTTCTTCCAGGCCTTCAAAGACCTCCTGCAGGCGCAGCCTGCTGCGGCCCAAAAAAAGCATCGATTCATCGACAATCGAGACCCCCAGCAAAGCACGCCGGCCCAATCCCGTGTCGAGCAGCACTTCCACCGGATCTCCGGGGCGGACCTGTTCGGCGCCGAAAGCCGCTCGAACGGTGGCTTCCAAGCTCAAAGCGACTTTCAGGTC
>JANQFM010000728.1 GCA_028277865.1 Acidobacteriota bacterium | reverse complement strand
CTTCCTTCGTTCTGGTCCCGATAGTATCGGGCTTCCGCGGCGCTGTTCCCAGCACCCTTCCAGGGCGCCAGAGAATTCTTGGGGCGCTCTCCGGTGGCTGCGCCGCCCGAGGCGGCTGACCACCGGCTAATATCCAACGCCCTTCCAGGGCCATTCGAATCTCCAGATCAGAAACTCTTTGGAGGTATAAGGTGGTTCGCTACCAATAGGTGGCGCATTCTCGCATCTCATCTTCGGGCCGTCTTCCGCCTGTCCTCATTCGCCAGGCACCGACAGACCGGCGCATTGACGCCCCCGATGCGTCGGCGTAGTCCCGAACCTCAAGCTGTTCACTTAAGGAGAACCCGGGCGCTGGAAGGAATAGAAGCCACGTGCCGGGCTTGTCCCGGTCGGGCTGTGTTTAGTAACCAGACCCGCTTCAAAAACCCTCTCGCCACCACGGAGCTTGACTCCGTGGAGCGATGTTTCACGGCTGGGATTCAAACTTCGGCAAGATCCCCCATCCAATGCCTGCAACCCTCCGCTGCCCTGCAATTCGGAGCTTTTGCGGATTCTTTCGCCAATCCGGTCATCTCGCCCATCGCTTGGCAAACACCGCCCCACCGAGGCAAGCTCGGATGGTGGCGTTTTCTTTTTGCCGATCCCGTCTGGTCTCTAAACACAGCCCGACCGGGACAAGCCCGGCACGTGGCCTCCATCATTGCCAAACCTCTTAAGTGAACGGATTTCTCACGGTTTGCCTACTGCGGAGCCGCAATCATCCGCGCACCGCAGCCGAGCAATCCCTTAAAAACAAGAAAACCTGTCAGATCTGCTCTGTAAGATCCGATTTTATCAAGTAAAATCGCTCTGAGGAGCTGAATTGTCTCCGTCAAGAGTCTACAACAGAAAGGAGAATGCAGATCATGGCAAGGTTTCTGTTTTCGGTCTTGCTGGTATTCGTGTTGCTGACCGGAGTGGCCGCCCTGGCCTCGGGCGGCGTGGCCTCGGCGGCCTCCCCTTTGGCTGGTTCTGTCATAGGTTCGGGAGGCCTTCCACCACCTCCATGCAGCCCTGCTCCTTGCAAGCCTCCCCCTCGTGATAGGGGCAGATAATCAATAGCAACCCGCGAAGAATCGCGAATCCTCCTTTTCGTATCCTTTCGTGAGATGTTCGCGCCTTTTCGCGGGCTCCCGAATCCTATCTTTCAATACCGATAATACCAATTTATCAAGCCTTGCAGTAACGATTTTCTTGCCGCATAATTGCCTGGATGGAGATCACGCCAATTCAACTCGGGCTCAGTTTTCTTCAGTTCTTCCTGTACGGCTACATTCTGTTCAACGGGTGGGTGGACCGCCCTCTTGCTAGGGCATTTCCAGTCCTCTACTGGTACGTGGCCTTCAATCTGGGAAGGGACATTTTCGGCTGGATCAGCATCTGCGCAATTGGCCTGGATACGGCCTTCTACAGCAAGTTTTACCACTATGGCCTTTTGGGCAGCCACATCCTCCAGATGGCGCTGCTGATCTCTATTTACTTCCAGGTCAGAGGACGCCGCGATCGCGAGCATTGGCTGGTGCTGGCACTCTTCGGCATCTTCATCATTTGGCTGGTCCTCTACAACCGGAACCAGTTGCCTGCCCCCGAATTGCTTTGGGGGGTCATGGCGGTCCTCCTTCAGTTCCTGTTGGCCCTGTTGGTATTGGCTCAGGCCTACTGGAACGAGCGTCTCGTCCTGGGGCGCAACCATGCCGGTCTTTTGTTGGGGCTTGTGCTGCGCATCAGCCTGGATATCGTCCTCTTCGTCGGCTCCGCCGTGGGGCTGATCGATTACCAGGCCATTCGGCCCTGGATTCAGCCGCTCTCCATCCTCCCCTGGCTGGTGTGGGCCTGGTCGATGTCCGAACTCGCCTTGCCCCAGCGGCTCTCCGAGCAGGAACTGGCGCGGCTGCAGGGCGATCAACAAAAATTCATCCATGTGGTGAGGGCATTATTACGGCGTTACTGATCGTGGTCATCATTATCGGCTTGGCGGCCTTGGGAGCCTTGATCTGGGCGGGACTGCTGGCCGTTTTCCCCGCTTCGGGACTGGAGTCCTTCCAAGCCTGCGGGGGCAAGCCCCTTTACGCCTCCAACATCTGGGAAGAGATCAGCACCCCGGCTCATCGGGCCAGTTGCAGCGATCCGCTCTACCGGCGCGAGCTCTTCGAGCGCTACGCCCCTTTGCTCCGAAAAGACCTGGAACGGCTCATCCCCCGCCGCAGGGGCTTGAGATGCTGGTTCTGGTATTCCTGCTTCCGGCTTCATTACACCCTCTTGATGCAGAGGGGCTTGCACCACCTGCTGCCTTGGAACCGCGACGACCTGCGGCTGCTGCTCCAGCTGGTCTTGAGAGCCGTCCAAGCCTGCGCTCAGACGGGGAGGGAGATCCAGAGCGGATGATGTCACGCAGGTTGGAGACCGGAGGGCTGGAAGCTCCTGGTGCCGCGATCGAGTTGGGCGAACCCCTGGCTATCTTCGATCTGGAAATCCAAAGGAGCAGATCGAGCGGAGAGCCGGAGGCGCTGAGCGTCCAGTTGGAGAATCTGGCCGACAGGGCCATACCGGTCTCCGGCTTGCTCATTCCCTTCGCCGGGCAACCATGATGTCTGACTCCTGCTCTGCAGCCTTGCGGTGCAGGGAAAGATGGTGTGACAAAGGAATGCTCGCCCTGTCGTAGCGCCGTAAATAGAAAACGTCCTCGGAATCCAGATTCTCCGGGTCGGTCACGAGGCGGTAGGGACGCCCTTCCGACAGGGACGGGCATGGCGGCCAGGCCTCGGGAGGCTCGATTCGGATGTCGCCGAATTCTCCCGTATAGGAAACATAATGCGCCAGCTGGGTGTAGTGGAAGGCGGCCGCCTCTGCCGGCTCCGTCGAAAGCAGCAGAGTCGAGCCCTCAGGAGTCCGTTCGAGCAACTCCACAAGGTTTTCCAACGGTGGATTATCCCGGACCACGATGTCTCTGAGCAAGATGTTGAGTGAGAGCTGCCACACCAGGATGGCTGCCCCGACTACGGAGACGATCCACTTGCCGCGGCCGCCCAGCCAGGAGAGCCCGCAGCCCGCAAAAAGCGACAGGATGAGGAAAGCCGGCAGGTAGTAGACCTGGATATCCCCGATGCGGTAACCCAGCGAGAAGATGATATAGCTGAAGGAAATGAGAAGGAAAAAGGCAAGATCCCTCCTGCGGGTACGGAAAAGATGCCAAATCCCCAAGACGGCGGTCGCCAAACCGAGCAGAGTGAACTGTTTTTCCATCAGCCGGGCCAGCCAGAGGAGGTCCGGCAGCAGTCGCCAGGCCTCAAAAAGGAGGAGCTTCTCTCTCCACCCGGCTCCGGTCAGAAGGTCCAGGAATTCGAGCAAGCCCAGGGTTTTGAAGTAGGCCTGATGCAGATAGAGGTATTGAAACAGGCTCAATACAACGCAGCCGAGCGCCCAGGCGATCAGCTTGGGATTTCTAAAGACGGTCGAATTGTGGCGCCAGAGAAGGAAGAGCAGGCCCGGCAGCAATAGGATCATCGTGACATGGTTGCCGAAGCTCAGGGCATAGACGAGGCAACCCCCCAGAAGGTATATCTGCCGGCTCGTGGATTGGTAGCGCAGGAAGAGCCAAAGCACTGAAGCGACAAAAAAGGCATTCAGCGTATAGACTTCTGCCTCCGTGGCTTGGGTCCAGAAAGTATAGGAGGCGCCGTAGATCGAGGCGCACCAGGCTGCGGCCCACTCCCCGAGCTGGAGCCGGCGTCCGATGGCGTAGAGTATCGCCACGCTGAGTGCTCCGAAGAGGACCGAGATCGAGGTGATTCGATAGGCGGCAGAACGGAAAAAAGGTAGCTGGGGTGGGAGTTGATTGAATAGTTTGGTGAGGAGAATGTACTGAGGAAATCCGGTCACGTGGGGTGTGCAGCCGCTGGGCATAGTCTGCTTCCAGACCGAATCTCCGTAGTTGATTCGGCCTCCGGGCCCGGGAAAGGCTGTGAGGCCGTACACGCCGAGCCAGAGCAGAAAAAGCGCCGCTG
>JANQFM010000706.1 GCA_028277865.1 Acidobacteriota bacterium | reverse complement strand
TGGGGCCGTGTCTTGGATTTCGATTTTGCTGAAAAACACAAGGCCACCGCCGGGCTTGTCCCGGTGGAGCCCGTGATTAGAAACCAGAACGAGCCAGAGTCTTGGTTCGCCACCACCCGAGCTTGTCTCGGTGGGGCGATGTTTCCAGGGCGCGATAATCCGATTGGTCGGCAAAGCTCGCAAAGGTGTCGAATTGAAAGCGATGCTGTGCGGGTGTGCCTCGGTGCAGCACATTCAGCCAGCGGGTTCGCCTCAGCCTTGAAACACCGCTCCACGGAGTCAAGCTCCGTGGTGGCGTTCAGGCTTTGCTGCCAGCTCTGGTTTCTAAGCATGGCCCGACCGGGACGAGCCCGGATCGTGGCCCATCATCGATTTTGGCCGGGTGTTATTCGGCCGAATCAGTATTCAAGACACTGCCCCAGCAGGCTCCTCTCCCAGGAGGCAACATGCCGGGAAGTTTGAGCCAAGAGGGACGCCTGCTGCAGGTCGATACCCCCCTGGGTGCCGACAAGCTGATGGTGACCTCTTTTTCGGGAGGGGAGCAGATCTCGGGCCTGTTCCGCTTTGTGGTCGACTTCCTGTCCGAGGACGGGAACATCCAGGCGCCCAGCATCGTGGGCAAGAACATCACCTTGAAGATCCTGCAGGCCGACGGATCGTCCCAGCGCCCCATCAACGGCTTCGTCTCCCGTTTCGTCCAGCTGCCCTCCGAAGGCCGGCATCACCGCTATCAGGCGGTCGTGGTCCCTTGGCTGTGGTTTTTGACCCTGATATCCGACTGCCGGATCTTTCAAGACCAAAGCATCCCCGAAATCCTGGAGGCCGTCTTTCGGGAATACGGCTTTGCCGACTTCGAGACCAGCGGCATCCAGGGGCGTCATGACAAGTGGAAGTACTGCGTCTGGTACCGCGAATCGGCTTTCCGATTCCTCTCCCGCCTGATGGAGCAGGAAGGGATCTTCTACTTTTTCCGTCACCAGGAAGGCAAGCATTCCCTGGTGCTGGCCGACCAGAAAGCCATCCACAAGCCTTGCCCCTTCCAGTCCAAGGTGCGCATGGAGCCAGCCGCCGGATCGGGTTCTGTGCGCGAGGAGGATTCGGTGTCGGACTGGAACCGCAGCTGCCAATTCCGCACCGGGAAGTGGGCCCAGACCGACTACAACTTCGAGATGCCCTCCACCAGCCTGATGTCCAATGCCCGGACCGTCATCTCCCTGGCCGGAGTCGACAAGTTCGAGTTTTATGACTACCCCGGGGAATTCGACAGCAAGTCCGCCGGAACCGACCTGACCCGCCTGCGAATGGAAGAGGAGGAGCTGCCTCACGACCAGGTGCAGGGCGAAAGCGGCTGCCGCGACCTTTGCCCCGGCTTCAAGTTCACCCTGCAGCACCATGAGCGCAAGGACCAAAACGCCTCTTATGTGCTCACCTCGGTTCAGCACCAGGCCCAGCAAGGCGCTTTCGCCACCGACGACCTGAGCCGGGAGGCTTTCTACCGCAATTCCTTCAGCTGCATCCCCGACGCGGTCCCTTACCGTCCGGTGCGCTCCACTCCCAAGCCCTTTGTCGAGGGGACTCAGACGGCCGTTGTGGTCGGCCCCAAGGGAGAGGAGATCTACTGCGACAAGTACGGGCGGGTCAAGGTGCAGTTCCACTGGGACCGTCTGGGCAAGCGCGATGAGAACAGCTCCTGCTGGATGCGTGTGGCCCAGCCCTGGGCGGGCAAGCAGTGGGCCGGAATGTGGCTTCCCCGCATCGGCCAGGAAGTGGTGGTCGACTTCGAGGAAGGCGACCCCGACCGTCCGCTGATCGTGGGGCGCGTCTACAACGCCGAGCAGATGCCCGCCGTCCAAATGCCCGATCACCAGACCCGCAGCACCTTCAAGTCGCGCAGTTCCAAAAAGGGCGGCGCCTCCAATTTCAACGAGATTCGCTTCGAAGACAAGAAGGGTACCGAGCAGGTCTTTATCAACGCCGAAAAAGACCAAGACCTGAGGGTGGAAAACGACTCCCGCGAATTCGTGGGCAACGACCGTCACCTGACCGTCAAAAAAGACCAGTTGGAGCTGGCGGAAGCCGAAAAGCACCTGCACATCCAGGGAAACCATCAGGAAAAGATCGACGGCAAGATGTCGTTCAAGGTGCTGGGCAACATTCAGGTCAAGGTCGGGGGGCTGGAGGCGGGAGAGGCTTCCAAGCAGATCCACCTCAAGGCGGGCAGCAAGCTGGTCTTCGAAGCAGGAATGCAACTGGCCTTCAAGGTGGGATCCAACTTCGTGGGCATCGACGCCACGGGAGTGACCGTCAAGGGCGCCACGGTCAAGCTCAACGCCGGAGGTTCGGCTACCTCAGGCAGCGGATCGCGTCCCAAACTGCCTTCCGACCCGGCCGAAGCCGCCACCAGCACCGGCGGCAGCGGCGCCGTCCGCAGCGGAGGGACGGAGCCGGAACCGGTCCAATTCGGCGATTCGACACCCTTGCAGCCGCTGCCCCCGGCTGCCGCCGCCTTGGTGGCCGCTTCCAAAAGCGGCACGCCGTTTATCGAGTGCAAACCCGGTTGAGAGGACTTACCCGCAGCTGCAGGTTCTGCCGGCTAAAAGAGAGGGAGCACGAAAAACGGAGTACGGAGAAGGGAAGAGAGAGATGAAAGAACCGTTCAAGTTGATAAGCGGGGGAAGGATGGAGGCTATGTGCCGGACCCGCCCCCATTTTAATTTTGTTCACATAAAGGCTCGCCGCGGTGGAGCCAGTGCCGGAATGCTGAGATGGCCACCATCGGAGCTTGCCTCCGTGGGGCCGTGTTTAGAAACCAGAGATGGCTACCCCACACTGAACGCCACCACGGGGGCTTGCCCCCGTGGAGCGGTGTTTTTCGGCGGCAGCGCTGGCACTGTAAACACCGCCCCACCGAGGCAAGCTCGGGTGGTGGCGTCCTCCTCTTGCCGATTCTGTCTGGTCTCCAAACACAGCCCGACCGGGACGAGCCCGGCACATGGCCTCGATCCTTGCAGCGCAATCGGTATTGGCCCTGATGCTGCCGACCTGAGCGGATCGGCCCATTGCAATACCTTTCACAGGCAAGATGCCTGTGCCACTCTCCAGAGCCTCTTCAACCCCAGAGTGGCACAGGCATCCCTGCCTGTGATCCGCCCTGGGCTGCATTCTTGCACCTCCTGCGAGGCTGGCTCAGAGCTTGGGGCGGAGTATCGTGGCCTCGCCGGAACGCCCGTATTCTTGAGGCTGCTACAAGAGTCTCCTCAGCCGGTTGAAGCGCTTTTGCCAACGCCCCTACAGGGCGCATATTCCTATTCGGCGCATTTCCGGTGGCTGCGCCGAAAACGGCTTTACCACCGGCTAATCTCCCAGACCCCTTCGGGGTCCGCAGAACGAGAACCCTACTCCGAACGGTCGTGGCCAGCCGCCGGGATGCTGCAGGAAGAACCGGCTCCGGAGGAGCCTCGGAAATTAGCCGGTGGTCAAGCCGCCCTGCGGCGCCACCACCGGAACCGGGCCGAAAGAAAGAACATGCGCCCTGGAGGGGCGCCGGAGAGATCGCTGCCAGATTCTCACCTCATCCCGGCGGCGACTGGCCATAGATGGAGCTAAAAACCCATGCGCGTCGTCCTGGAAATCAGTTCCGGCCCCGGCACTGGCCAAAAAGTGGAAGTGCGTCCGGGACAGGTCTTGAAAGTGGGAAGGTCCAACCAGGCGGACTACGCGATTCCCTACGACACGTTCCTGTCGGGACGCCACTTTTCGCTGGAGATCCAAGGAGGAAAGTGCCTCCTGCGGGATTTGCGCAGCAGCAACGGGACGACCGTTAACGGCAAACGTGTTTCGAAGGTGGAATTAAGCGACGGCGACCAAGTGATCGCAGGGCGTACAGTCTTCACAGTCTTCATTGTGGGCATTCCCGAGGTCAAAGCCGCTTCGGATCAAGTTGAGGTTGACGTCTCTCAAAGACAAGACAGCCAAACGAAAAATAAAGAAACGCTCGTTTTGCCGAAGTCACCTTTCGAGGATCCTGAGGAAGCTCGCAAGGAAGCCCTGAAAAAGGAGACGGCGGAAAAGTCTGGGTTTGCCGGTGCCGAAGACAGTCCTCCTCTGACTCAGCCTCAAACGCAACTGTTGAAAATCTTGTGGAATCAGCAGGAGCCTCTGTTCGCTGTCTTCGATTCTGCGCGCGACGAGGCAATACTCGACTGCCTGCTTACTTCTGAAGAACGTTACGAGACGCTCTTTGAAGGAGGGGCCGGGAGAGAATTATTCGATTATTCACCTTTTCTAGTGAGCTTCACTGACCGATCACAATTGCTGAAGTTCCTTGTTCGAAAGGCATGGGGACAAAGCTGGGGAGTCTATCTTGCCTGTTCTCGACCATTTGACGAGGTACGTGCTCACTGCCGTCAACGGCTGATGGTAGAAATCTCGGGAGGCAAGAGCGCGTATTTTCGTTTCTATGATCCAAGAGTTCTGAGATCCTTTTTACCTACTTGCGATTCGGATCAACGACTCGAGTTATTCGGCCCAATAAGCTACTTCCTAATGGAGTCGGAGAAGCCTGCAGTTTTTCTACGATTTCTGGGTAGCCAAGAAAATGCTGAAAGAATAGAGTTAGTTGGGAGACAAGATAGATCATGTTCGAAACCTCGAAAGGGAACGACAAATTCTAAGTCGCCAGAACGCTGCAAATGAAAATCGCCGAGAATCAGATCCAAGAGCCACCTATAAGCTGTGGCTCCGAGATATGCTTAGATAAGAAGGTAAGCAAAGAATATCGCGATCGTGCCGAGCAGTTGAGAGACGAAATCAGAGAAAGACTGAAAAAGGAGGTAAAAGGCTTCTATAAGGATGGGAAACCCATCTTCTATGACCGAGACATAACCGTTGCTGTTCTAGTTGTCAGGAAGCGAGATGGCTCAAGGGAATTGTGGGTGACCGCTAACATCGGTGGTCGAGCTGCCCCATCGGTGATTAAGGACCTGCTTCCTGAAGACGCAGTTTGGAAGAGATCACCCCGGCGAAAAAATGGAAGTCCGAAGAGACAGAATCATGCCGAACAGAGAGGGCTGAGGGCAGCAGATGCTGATCCTGATGTTGTTGGCGTGGAAACGATCGCTCCTACACGGCGTTGCTGCAATCGGGAGCCCGACGGTTGTAGCCAAGCCATTGCGGCTCGTGGCGATCCCGAACTGAGTTCGGTCATT
>JANQFM010000696.1 GCA_028277865.1 Acidobacteriota bacterium | reverse complement strand
AGTTGGCAGTTGGCAGTTGGCAGTTGGCAGTTGGCAGTTGGCAGTTGGCAGTTGGCAGTTGGCAGTTGGCAGTTGGCAGTTGGCAGTCAAGAAGATAATTCTTTCTGCTGACGACTGACTCCTGACGCCATCCCTGCTAAAGTGCCGCCGATGAACCTGAGGGTGGCGGCACTGGCTTGCCTGTTGGCTGTGCTTTTTGCGCTGGGGGCCAACTGGGTGGCGCTGCTTCCGCTGGAGGTGGCGGCGGTGGCGGTGTCCGCTCTCAGCGTGTGGCTGCTGGCACGCAACAATCCGCTGGGATGGTGGCTGGCGCTGATTGGCGTGACGCTGTATGCCGTCATCTTTTACCGGACCCGCCTCTTTGCCGAGGTCGGCATTCAAATCGTCTATTTCGTCACCAGCCTGAAAGCCATTTCGATCTGGCTCGGGGGAGGCGAAAACCAGACCGCCAAGCCTGTTTCCCGGGTTTCGAAGAGGTTGATTGGATTGACCTTGGCCCTTGGCGTCGTCGGCGTCGTAGCGCTGCGCCTGCTGCTCATCGAATTGCGGGGCGCTGCACCCTTTTGGGATGCGGTGACCACTGTGGTCAGCCTCAGCGCCCACCTCTATCTAATGGAGCGCTACGTGGAGAGCTGGCACCAGTGGGTCGCCGTCGACGTCATTTACGTTCCCCTCTATGCGTCCCGCGAGCTTTATCTGACCAGCGGCCTGTACGCGGTCTTTCTGGTCATGGCGATCTATGGCCTGTTCAACTTCAAGCGGCTTTACGAGCAGCAGCAAGCCCGTCTCGGTGCTGGGCTCGATCAAGACAGCGACAACTGCGGCGGGATGCCTCCGGGCGGGGCACGAGCCGGGGAAACCGGAAACCGGTGACCGAATTCCGGATCGGATCGATCCCCTGATGGATTTCCCGCCGACGGTCAATCCGGCCGGGCCTGTGGACACCCGCTTCAAAATGGGGCAAGCTGGCCAAATCCTGGCACGGGTATCGACGGGATGGGGGAAGTGAGTAAGCGTTTCGCAGCCTGGGACGACTCATAATCCCCGACTTCCAACTCCCGCACCCGCGCTTGAATCATCAGCAAAGCGAGGTCGATATGATGGTCCCCCTTTCGTCGGCTCTGGGACGCACCCGTCTGCTCCTGAAAGCTCTTTGCCTGGTTCTGCTGGCGCTGACCCTTTCTCTTCCCGCCACCGGGCAGGATGGCGGCCCGACTCTGAAGCCGGCCTTTCCGTCAGATTCCTGGGAGCGCATAGCCATCCCGGAAAAGGCCGGCTATTCGAATGCCAAGCTGGAGGATCTGCTCTCTTATGTCAAAGGGCTGGAAACAACCGGACTGATGGTGGTGGTGTCGGGCCGGGTGCTCTTCGAGTACGGCGACGTCGAACAAATCAGCTACCTGGCCTCGGTGCGCAAGAGCATCCTGGCCATGCTCTACGGCAACTACGTCCAGGAGGGAACCATCCGCTTGGACAAGACGCTGGCTGAGCTGGGGATGTCTGACCACGGCTTGACGCCGGAGGAGCAGCAGGCGACGGTCGAGCACCTCATCAGCGCCCGCTCAGGGATCTACCATCCGGCTTCCAACCCCGGAGACAACAGCGCCGACGCCCCTGCACGAGGCTCCCAGAAGTCTGGCGCCTACTTCCTTTACAACAACTGGGACTTTAACGCGGCAGGGGGCGCATTCGAAAAGCAAACCGGCAGGAACCTCTATGACGCCCTTCAAACCGACTTGGCCCAGCCGCTGGGCATGCGGGACTTTCACCGCTCCCGCCACCGCAAGACGGGCGATTTGCGACGTTCCCGATACCCGGCCTATCACATGCACCTCTCCACCCGCGACATGGCACGGGTGGGCTATCTGATGCTGCGCCAGGGAAATTGGAGCGGGCGTCAACTGATTCCCCGCCAATGGGCGCGCAAAATCGTCAGCCTGATCACTCCTTTGAAGAAGATGAACCCCGAAAGCGTCCGCAAGGGAAACTTCGGATACGGCTATATGTGGTGGGTCTGGGACGGCCCGCAGGCCAAGGGTGCCTTCCAAGGCGCCTACAGCGCTCGGGGTGCCTACGGGCAGTACATTACCGTTTTACCCGCCCTGGACCTTGTGGTGGCCCACAAGACCGCCGTTCCGCCCCGTCGCTTTGTGGCCTGGGACGCCTACCAGGGAATCCTGGACCGGATCGCGGCGGCTCACTGCGGCTCGCAATGCGGAGCAGATTGAACCGCAGAAGCCGCTGAGAGGAACGCAGAGAGTGCGATGAAGTCGCTGGCTAGGGCCGCCTAGGCCCGCAAGAAGTTCACAAAACTGTCAAGAAGCGATCCGCCTCCCT
>JANQFM010000681.1 GCA_028277865.1 Acidobacteriota bacterium | reverse complement strand
TTGTAAAAGTCGGGTACGTGGCAGTGCAGGCAGGCCCGCCGGTGGACCCGCTCTCCCCGCTTGGCCTGCCTCTGGGTAAAAACGCCGTCGGTAGTTTTGCGGGCCTGCTGCTCCTGCGATTCGCCCGGCCCGGCGATCTCCGCCAGCATGGTCACCATCAATGCGCCCGACAAGGCCGACATCCACAAGGTCTTCAAGGCTCTGTCCTTCTCGACGAAGCGTTCTGAAAATCAAGCCGCTGCAGAAACAGGGAAATCAACCACAGCAGGCCCGCCAGGATCACTGCAGCCAGCAGCCAGCGGGCCGCGCCGGCGGCATTGGCCAAGCTCAGTTCAGGCCAGGAATAGAGGCTTAAGGCCTGGCCGCGCTCGATCATCCAGTGCCAGGCTGTATGGCCCACCAAGATGGAGAGGATGATGGTGCCCAGGCGCGGCTTGACCGCGTATCGAAAAAGCAGCTGCAGGCAGGGGACCAGCAGCAGGATAACCATCAATTGCCCGATTTCGACACCGATGTTGAACGAAAGCAGCGAGGCGAACAAATGCCCTCCCGCGAACTGCAGGGTTTCCTGCAAAGCAAATGAAAAGCCGAACCCGTGAATCAGCCCGAAGCCGAATGCCAACATCCAGCGGTGGCGAAAGTCGCCTCCGATGATGTTCTCGATGGCCATGTAAACGATGGATACGGCGATCACGGTCTCGATGAAAGGCGGAAACCAGAGTCCCGTGGGCGCCATGCCTAAAGCGGCTGCCAGCAAGGTGATCGAGTGGGCTGCGGTGAAGGAGGTCACCACCAGGACAAGCGAGCGGATATGCAAAGAAGCGATCACCAGGCAAAGCAGGAAGAGCAGATGGTCGATGCCGTCCAGAATGTGCAAGAAGCCCAGTTCGACAAAGTGCAAGGCGGCCTGGTGCCAACGAGGGTCCAATCGGACCAGCCCCGGATCCCCCACGAATTGGAATGCCCTTTCCTCGCCACTGTGAGGCAGGAAAACCAGCGCCGTCGTGACGCGCATGCCCAACTGGGCAAAAGCCGGACGGATCGAGAACTGGGAGAGTTCCGATCGGATCGGATAGCCCAGTTGCACATCCAGCAAAGCCTGCCTCCAGGGGATCTGGGTGCTTTCGGGAAGCGCAGGGCCGTTCAAGGCCTGGGCTGCAGCCTGATAGGATCCGAACGACCTGTCGGTCGGCAATGCGACTCGGGTGGCCAAGACTTCGGGCCTTGCAAGCAGGGATCCCTCTTCCAGGAGCTGCATGCTGCCGTTGATCCAAAGCGAGGCCGCCGCGGGGAGCAGCGGGGACGTTTGAGCGAGGTCCAAAAAGCCTTCTTCATCCGTCGGCCAATGCAAATCGCGCATGGCTTCCAGAGGAACCCGCACCAATAGCTGCAGGCGGTCTCCCTCTGGCTTGACGAAGGCCCGGACCACAACCTGATCGGGTATTTCGTGAGCCGCCGCATCTGAAAGCGGGCCGAGACCTGCCCCCAGTGCCGTCAACAACACAATGGCACGTCGCCCCGTGTATCCCACAGTCCTCGAAGGGTATAGCCCTCAAAACCGAAACACAAGCCCACGGTTGGAAAAAGCCACAAAGCCGCAGAGAACACAGAGTCCAAGAGACTTTTCTCGAACTCCGTGCCCCCAGTGACTCTGTGGCCAACCTGATCTATACTGGGGCGCAAGGAGGAGTGAGATGAACCGCCAGCCGAAAATTCTGATTGGAACGATCTTTGTGGGACTCGCCTTGGCCATTGGCGCCGCTGCCTGGGTACTGGAAAGGCAGGCTCAGGCCCATCAAGCGGACGGCCTTCAGGCGCCGATGTTCGACGTCGATCCCTTCTGGCCCCAGCCGCTGCCCAACCACTGGATCATGGGCTCGACCATCGGCATTTCGGTCGACTCGAGAGACCACGTCTGGGTGGTTCACCGCCGCACCACCTTCAACGAGAGGACCGAGATCGGCGCCGCCACCGTCCCTCCCACCGGCGAATGCTGCATCCCGGCCCCCAACCTGCTCGAATTCGACCCCCAGGGCAACCTGGTGGGGCACTGGGGAGGGCCGGGCGATGGCTATGACTGGCCCAGCTCCAACCACGGCGTCACGGTCGATCACAAGGACAATGTCTGGATCGGCGGCAACGGGCGAGAAGACGCCCACATCCTCAAGTTCACACGCAACGGCAAATTCCTCATGCAATTGGGCAAGCCGGGCACCAGCAAGGGCAGCAACGACACCGAGACCTTCGGACGGGTGGCCGAGGTGTCGATCGACCCGGCTGCCAATGAGGTCTACGTGGCTGACGGCTACGGCAACAAGCGCGTGGCCGTGCTCGACCTGGACAGCGGCAGGTTCAAGCGCTACTGGGGCGCCTACGGCAATCGTCCCGACGACAGCGACCTGGGGCCGTACGACCCGGACGCGCCCCCTGCCCAGCAGTTCCGCAACCCGGTCCACTGCGCCGAGCCTTCCAACGACGGCTTCGTCTATGTCTGCGACCGTGCCAACGACCGCATCCAGGCCTTCCGCAAGGACGGCACTTTCGTCAGGGAAGCCTTCATCGCCCCCAAGACGCTGGGCGACGGTTCGGTGTGGGACATCGCCTTCTCCAAGGACGCGGAGCAGAAATACCTCTACGTGGCCGACGGCAAGAACATGAAGGTCTACATCCTGTTGCGCGAGACTTTGGAGATCCTGACCAGCTTCGGCGACGGAGGCCGCCAGCCCGGCCAGTTCTTCGGTGTCCACAGCATCGCCACCGACTCCAAGGGCAACATCTACACCACCGAAACCTACGAGGGGAAGCGCGTCCAGAAGTTCGTCTACAAGGGGCTGGGCCCTGTCACCAAAAAGGACCAGGGGACGCCTTGGCCAAAGACCGATTGATGGGGACTTCGCGCAAAGACGCAAAGGCCGCAAGGTTCAGAATTCTAAGAAGGGCGGCTCTGATCCGCGCTTGGAAGGCAAGCCCCACGCCCAGTTGAACCATATCGAGCTAGTCCTCTGCGTGTCGGATTTCCTGTACCTTGAGCCCTACGGACTCTCGGAGGTAGGCTTCAAAATGATGAGCTAAAAGCCTCTTCCTGTGAGCACTGCTTTCAGGTCAAGCTTGCGACGCCTAAAGCGAGCTTGCCTGCCATTTCTGCCGGTTGACTTCAGCCCAGTGTTGACGTATAATTCCATCTGGCGTTATACGTCACAGGAGGTGAAGTGCAAGCCAAGCTGACATTGAGGCTCGACGACAGGTTGATCAAACGCGCCAAGGCGCAAGCCAAGGCTCGCCAGAAATCCGTTTCCAAGATGGTCGCCGACTATTTCGCTGCCCTGGATCCCCGTCCCGAAGGGGAGGCCGGTCTGGAGCTGACGCCGCTGGTCGAAAGCCTGGTGGGGGCATTCGGCAGCGGAAAGGCGGATCGAGAAGGGCATCGCCGCCACCTGGAGCAGAAGCACAGTTGAACAAAGTCCTTTTCGATACCAATGTCGTGCTGGACGCCCTGCTCAACCGGCCTGGCTTTTGGGAGCCCGCCGCTCAACTGTTCTCCAAGGCAGACCGGGGAGAGTTGGAAGGCTTCCTGTGTGCAACGGCCCTGACTACCATTCATTACATCGGTCGCAAACAGGTCGGAACACAGCGAACCGAAACAGAAATCGGGAAGCTGCTTAAGCTTTTCGAAGTCGCACCGGTTGATGGGCTGGTCTTGCAGCGGGCTTTGAGAGCTGGATTTTCCGATTACGAGGACGCTGTCGTCAGCGAGGCTGCACAGCAAGTCGGCGCTGAGGCCATCATCACTCGCAATGCGAGAGACTTCAGGAAGTCACCCCTGCACCTTTATTCCCCAGATGAATTCCTAGCGCTGCTGGAAGCTTCGTAAACCGCAAGCTGCAATGTACAGAACAACCCTCTATTCCTATCTTTGCGCTCTTGCTTTGCGACTTGGCGGCTTTGCGTGAAACTCTGATCTAGGCTGCCGACTTCCTGGCAGCGCCCAGCACCTCGGCAAAGACCTTGGTGGCCCGCTGCATCTCCTGCATGGTTCCCAACGAAATGCGGCAGTGCGTCCACAGCGGAGGGAAGGGCCGTCCTACGCGGACGCCGCGCTTTTTGCAGGCTTCCCGGAATTCCTCAATGGGCATTCCTACGTCCACGAACAGGAAGTTGGTTTGCGAGTCGGTGACGCCGTGCCCTCTTTTTCGGAAGAAGTCGGTGGTGAACTCGCGCACTTTGGTGTTTCGGGCACGTTCGTTTTCGATGAAGGAGGAGTCCTGTTCGATGGCGGCGATAGCGGCGGCGAAGCTGAGGCCGCTGATGCTGTTGCCCATGTGCCAGGCCGACAGCTCCTTGATGGTGTCGGCGTGGGCGATGGCGTAGCCCACCCGCAGGCCGGCCATGCCGTAGGCCTTAGAGAAGGTCCGGGCCACGATGACGCGGGGATCGGCCATGGCCAGCGGGATCATGGTCTCGTGGCCGGGGTCGTTGACGTAGTCGATGTAGGCTTCGTCGACCAGGATGTGGGTTTCCGGCGAGTACTTGAGCATGCGGCTCAGAAAGTTCTTGGTATCGCTGGTGGAGACCATGGTGGCCACCGGGTTGTTGGGATTGCAATAGAAAAGCATCCCGGCACCCTTGGCAGCGTGCAGCGTGCGCCCCAAGTCCATCTTGTAGCGGCTGTCCAGCGGCACTGCCTTGACCCGGCTTCCGATCACCGCGGCGTAGCCGGCGCACTCCTCGTAGGTGGGCAGCGAACCGACCAGAGGGCTGTCCTTGGAGGTGTAGACCTGAGTGGCCGTCACCAGGATCTGAGTGGATCCGGCGCCGACCAGGACGTTTTCAGGCTGGACGCCGAACTTGCCCGCGATAGCCTCGGCAATGGGATCCCTGTAGTAGTCGCCCGGGTAGCGTCCCGGCAGAGCGCCCTCGGGACCCAGCCCTTTCCGGATGGCATCCAGCACGGCATCTCCCGGCCCCAGGGGGTTTTCGTTGCTGCTGAGCGGGATCTCGCTGCTGTCTGCCGAGGGCGGTTCCTCCCCCCATCTCCAGGCTTCCCGCCCACGGGCTGAAATGAAGGAACTGGACAGTGCCCCGCCCGCCCCAACGCCGACCGCCTTGACGAAAGAACGTCTTGAAAGTGCCATGATGACCTCCTCTAGCTTCTCACGCAGAGGCGCAGAGACGCAGAAGAAAGAAGGCACTTGGAGGGAAAGGCTGGACCTTGTCCCGTCAAGACTCCTCTCCTCTGCCTCTCTCTGCGTCTTTGCGCCTCTGCGTGAAACTTCTTCACTTGCCCGATTGTCCTGTGTCCGTGACCGGCGGGCCTAAAACCTCTTGAAATGCCTTGACCGCCTGCCGCATCTCTTCCATGGTGCCGATCGAAATGCGGCTGTGCGTATTTTCGAAAGGCGGAAAATCCCTTCCCACCTCGACCTTGTGCTCTTGGCAGGCCTCGCGGAATTCCTTGGCGGAGCGCCCCGTGTTGACAAAGATGAAATTGGTCTGGCTGTCGGTGGCCTGATAGCCGGCAGACTCGAAGAAGTCGAGGGTGAACTGGCGGGCTTGTGTGTTGCGCACCTTTTCCTTGGCCAAGTGGGCGGCATCGTTGAACAGATTGGTGGCCGCTGCGATGGCCAGCACGTTGACGTTGTAGTTGAGCTTGTGGCGCGACAGCTTGCGGATGGTCTCCTTTTGGCCCACCGCATAGCCCACCCGCAGCCCGGCCATCCCGAAGGCTTTCGAAAAGGTCCGGCTGACGAAGACCCCGGGCAGCTTCATGGCCAGATCGACGCCGGTGCGGTAGGAGCGCGCGGTGACATACTCGTGATAGGCCTCATCGATGAGAATGGCCGTGCCGGGGGAGTCCCTTCGAACCCGCGACACAAAAGATTCGACCGTCCGGGCCGAATGCACGGTGCCGGTCGGGTTGTTGGGGTTGCACAGGAAAACCAGCCCCGCTCCCCGGGCTGCCTTGGCCATGGCATCCAGATCGAGCCGGAATTCCCGGTCTACGGGGATGGCCCGGATGGGCGTACCGATCAGCTTGGCTGTATTGACCGGATTCTCGAAAGAGGGATCGGCGGTCACCAAGGGGCGTTCAGGCGAGGTGAAAGCGCGTACCGCATTGCGAAGGATCTCGGACGATCCGGCGCCCAGCACTACGTTTTCCGGCTCGGCATGGAATCTCTTGGCAATCAACTCCCGCAGGCCGGAACTCGACTGGCGGCTGTTGAAGGGATAGCGCCCCGCCTGGTCGAGCTGGCCGCTCAGTGCCTGCAATGCCGACTGGCCCGGTCCGAGCGGGTTTTCGTTGCTCTTGAGTCGGATAAAGCCCGGCTCGGGAGGCGGCACAACAGGGGGTTCGAAGGGGTGGGCAACGCCGGCCTCCCCCACCAGCGCCTCACGACCGCGGGCCGCAATGAGCGCTCCCGAAAAAGCCTCACTGCCCCGCATTTGCAGAGTGCTGAAAAGACCACGACGCGAAACCAACATCAGACCCTCCTCAGATGGATCGGCTGCAGCAGCCGTAACAATAAAGCTGCCCGGGCGGCTGCTCCCCGGACTTGCAGACAAACTTGGAAAGAATATTCAGCGCCCTTGCCCCCGAGGGGCCAAGTGCGGTTGCTCTCTTGCCTCACCATCCATCAGCAGGAACGTCTGTTTCGTGAACGCGAGCGCCATCTTGAAGCGGCATCCAGGATGATAAGTGCTGGGGAGCCAATCCGCAAGCCCTTTATGGGCGGCAAGACAGGCCGCAGCAGGCGAGCGGGTGTGTCATTGGGGAGTGCCACAAAGGCACGAATGCGCTGAGTCAAGTCGTTGGCGCTTCGATTTGAGCAAGTTCGCAGTCCACAGTTCGCTGGTCCGTAACCATTCGGTTAACC
>JANQFM010000634.1 GCA_028277865.1 Acidobacteriota bacterium | reverse complement strand
CGATCCGCTCAGTGCCAGGTGGCGCAAAGCCAGCTCTGCGATCCCGAAGACCAGCCCGAAAAGCGCCAGGAACAAGGCTATGCTGAGCAGGTAGAGCTGAATCTTCTTTCTGGTGCTCCAACGCGGACGGTCATCTGCCTTGGGTTGGGTCTGAGCGTCTTGGGTAGTTGTCATATCTTTTGCGCTCAGGAGGCTGAAGGCATCTTCTTGCGGGCAATGAGGGTAAAAAAACCGCCTTCGGCAGCACCTCGCCAGATCTGGCTGAACTCGATTATCCCGCGTTCCAGGGGGTTGCCGGGCGGTTCGGGCTCAAAGAGCGGCTCGGCACCGCCGAAAGGGCTGAACAGGCGCGTCTTGGGGATGCTCTTGACCCACTCCAGATCGCTCCCCTCCAGCCACTTGCGGGCTGCGCCGATGGTGGACTTGCTTTCGTGGGGGTTGCGGTATTGGTCGGCAAACCAGGCTCTCTTCTTGGCCGGGCTCATTGAAGCTTTGCGCAGACGAGGGTCGAGCCAGGCCCATCGGGGGCCGCTGAGGCGAAAGACAAGCCGACGCAGGTCAGTCGCCAGGCGCCCCCATCGGTGATACAGCCCCACGATCAAGAACCCTCCAGGGCGCACCAAACGGGAGAGGCTTTGAAATCCTCGGTAAGGGTCGGCGGTATGGTGCAGCACCCCGTTGCAGATCACCACATCGAAGCTCGACTCGGCAAAGACGGGCTGAAAGAGGTTCATCTGCAGGAAGAATACCCGTTCCAGCTGGTGCTGACCCCGAAACTGCTGGGCCAAGCCCAGCGAACTGAGCGACAGGTCGGTGCCGAAGACGGTGCGGTGGGCCACGCCCAAAAAGCAGCTCAATTGGCCCGTTCCGCATCCGCAGTCCAGCACGCGTGCACCAAAGGGAATCTGCTCGTCGAGCAGCCGTGCGAAAACCCCTTTGCGGGCCTTTTCCATCAAGCTGGCCAGGCTGTCGAACTCGTCGTAGTCGGGGAAGGGATTCTTTTCGTAAAAGCTGCGCATGCGCTCGGTTACGTCTTGGGGAGTATCGACGCCCTGGTGAGGCCAATAAAGCCGCGGCACTCCCTTCTCGACTTCGAAAGCCTGAGAGCACTCCAGGCAGCCCAGACCCTGCGAAGACTCCTCAAGGCGTCCTCGGCAGCGAGGGCAATGGACGAGGTGAAGATAGGGGAGTTCAAGGTCCAAGGTCGAAAGTCCAAAGTCAGTTCGCCGTCCGCAGCCGGGAGATTACCAGCCGACTGCCGACTGCCGACTGCCGACTGCCGACTGCCGACCAATTGTACCACTGGAGGTTTGTCTGCTAAATTATGCACACCATGGGCAAGCTTTCGATTGTGGCTGAGCTGATGCTGTTCCTCAAGGTGCGCAAGAAGCTCTGGCTGTCTCCCTTGGTCTTCTTTCTGGTGCTGATCGGGATCTTGCTGGCCTTTTCCCAGTCCTCGGCCATTGCTCCCTTTATCTACGCCCTGTTTTGAAACCCTGCACTTCCTGAGTGCTATACTGCTGGATGCCATGGCAACCAACGCCTCTTGGATGGGTGTGGCTGAACGGGATGTCGCTGCACGAGACGTTTCGTGGGCTGTGTACATGGAACAGTTCGCGAGTGGCTTTTGCGAGTGGGACAACGGGAATGTCGTCAAGATGTCACCGATCGATGAAGCGCATGACAGGCTGACCCGCCGCCTGGCTTTGCTTCTTGAAGCCTACTTGGCATTGAAGCCGATCGGGCAAATCCGTCAGGCACCCTTTGTGATGCGCCTGGCCAAACTGAACAAGTCCCGTGAACCGGACATCCAGGTGATCCTCGAGACCAATCCCCGAAAACTGACCCGCACTTACATGGACGGCCCTGCCGACCTTTGCATTGAGGTCGTTTCACCGGAAAGCGTCCAGCGCGACCACGGCGAAAAGCTTGCCGAGTACGAGGCGGCCGGGGTGGGCGAATACTGGATTGTCGACCCGCTGCGCGGCGAGTGCCGCTTTTACCGCCTGGACGATGGGAAAAAGGTCTATGTCTCACAGCGGGAAGACGCCGACGGCAACTACCAGACTCCCCTCCTGCCCTCGCTGATTTTGAACGTTCCTGACCTTCTTGGAGAGAGGCAGCCAGATCTTCTGGAGATCGTGAGATCCGTTGAACGGATGCTGGAGTGAGTCAGTTGTCAGTTGTCAGTTGTCGGCAGGGCCGATAGCAGAGTGCGAAATCCTCGATTAGCTCTTGATGGAATTGGCAAGCATCTTCTGCTGGACTGACAATCGACAACTGACCCATGTCGGGTGAGGTTGGTAGACTTCTCAGCGTGAAATTCCGCTGGCAGAGCCCGCCGCATGAGTCTGACCAAGTTGAAAGCCTGGCCCGGCAGCTGAAGGTCAGTCGTTTGCTGGCCCGTTTGCTGGTGCAGCGCGGCCTTCAGACTCCCGATGAGGCTTCCGCTTTTCTCAATCCCCGCCTGGAAGACATGCATGATCCCTACCTGATGCGCGACATGGAACGGGTGACCGAGCGTATTTGGAAGGCTCGCTCGGAGCGGCAGAAGATCCTGATCTACGGGGACTATGATGTGGACGGCATCACATCCACGGCGGTGCTCAAAAGGGCTTTGGAGATGCTGGGGATCGAGACCGATTTTCACCTTCCTGCACGGCTCAAGGACGGTTACGGACTGCAGCCAGAAGTGCTCCGCCAGGCCAAAAAGAGGGGCTTTCAGCTAGCCATCAGCGTCGATTCCGGCATCCGTGCCTTCGAATCCTGCCGGGCAGCCAGGGAAGTGGGATTGGACCTGATCGTCACCGACCACCACACGCCGGATCGGGAGTTGCCTGAGGCCTACGCCATCCTCAACCCCAAGCGCCCCGATTGCCCCTATCCCTACAAAGAGCTTTCAGCGGTGGGCGTCGTTTTCAAGCTGGTCCAGGCACTCTTTTGCAAGGCCGACCGAGAGCAGGTGGTGCACCATTTCCTCAAGCTGGCGGGCATCGGTACGGTGGCCGACGTGGTTCCGGTGACGGGCGAAAACCGAATCATTGTCAAGCACGGCATGAAAGGCCTCGCCGACCCTCGCAACATCGGTCTGCAGGAGCTGCTTTCGGGCGTCGGAGTGGACGGCGAACCCGATCTTTTCGACATCGGCTTTCGCATCGCTCCCCGCATCAATGCCGTCACCCGCATGGGCGGCGGACGCGAAGTGGTCGACCTGTTCTCGCTCCAGGACCGAAAGGAGGCCTCGAGGCTGGTTGGGGAAATGAACCGCAAGAACCAGCAGCGCCGCCAGTGCGAATCCCAGATCCTCGACGAGATTGAGCGACGGGTCGCAAAGCAGCCTGATGAGTTTCAAAAGACCTTCCTGGTGGTGGCGGGGCAAGACTGGCACCGGGGGGTCATCGGGATCGTGGCCTCGCGGGTGGCGGAACGCTTTTTCCGGCCCACCCTGATCGTCTCTGTCGGCGACGACGCCTGCCAGGGTTCGGGGCGCAGCATTCCCAACTTCAACCTCGTCGAAGCGCTGGATGCTCATTCGAAGCACTTCGTCCGGCACGGAGGCCACGCCCAAGCCGTGGGCTGCACGCTGGAACTCGATTCGGTCGACGACCCCCGCCTGACTGAACTGGCCCGGTCGCTGGACGAATATGCCCGTCGCCACTTGACCGAAGACGACCTGATCCCCCGCCTGGACATTTCCAGCTACGTCGAACCCGAAGAAGTCGACCGAGGCCTCTTTGACGAGATTCAGCGGCTGGCGCCTTGGGGATCCGGCAACCCCGAACCCGTCTTTGCCTCGCGCAACATCCAACTGGCCGGAGGCCCCTGGATCCTCAAGCATCGCCATTTGAAATTTCGCGTCCAGTGCAATGGCAGCCGATTGGATGCCATCTGGTGGAAGAACGCCTCGGCGGCCTCTGAAATCCCCCCCCAATCCCGAGTCGACCTGGCCTACACCATGAAGAGCGACGTCTATCAAGGGCAGGAAAAGCTGATGCTCACGGTGAGGGATATTCGGGTCTAGTTCGCAGTTCGCAGTTCGCAGTTCGCAGAAATCATTGAACAATTGACGGGCAGTGTACAGTCACTACTCGGGGTAGTTGAGGCCAGGCACCCATTGAAAGTTGTTATTCTGGCTGCGAACTGCGAACTGCGAACTGCGAACTGCGAACTGCGAACTGCGAACTGAATTATGCGCGCTGCCGGGCTGGTCAAGATCATTCTGCTTCTCATCGGTCTGGGCGCCGTGGCCCTGATCATCAGCAATATTCTTTCGCGAAGCGCTCAGCAGGCGCCCGCTGAGCCACCCGGCCCCCTGCTTGCTCCGGAAGTCGAAAGCCGGAGCACCCGCTTCGAGTATTCAGAAAAGGAAGAGGGCCGCACCATTTTCAGCGTTTCGGCGGCCACCAGCACCCTGACCAAGCAGGGGCTGCAATCCTTGGAGTCGCCTCGGCTGGTTCTCTACAACCAGGAGGGCGGCAACTTCGACACCATTGAAGGGCGGCGGGCCAACTACCGCATGGGCGAGAAGCGAATCGAGTTTTTGGAGGACGTGCAGATCCTTCTTTCGGACAAGACGTCCATCCGCTCCAGCAAGGTCGAGGCCGACTTGGAACGCAATCTCGTCCATATTGACCAGCAATTCGAATTTGAGCGCGGAGAGGCGAATGGGACGGGACGTTCGCTCAGTTATCAGATCGATACACGGCAACTGGACGCAACTCGATTTCACATGCTGCTGCCCACTGCTGCAGAGCCCGTTCAGGCTTGGGCCCAGCACGCCTCCTATGACATTCCCCAGCAGGGAATCCAGTTGAAGGGGCAGGCGCGCATTGAACGAGCCGGGGGGTTGCTTGAGGCCGACCGGATCGATGTCGCCCTCACCCCCGACCAATTGCTGCAGCGCCTCATCAGCCTGGGGAAGGCCCGTTTTTCGCCCCGAAGCGGCCAGATATTCCAAGGCAATGTGATCCGCATGAGGTTCGCTCCCCGAAGCGGCCGATTGCTCCGCATGGAGGTTGTCGGTTCAACCGCCCCAGCCGACAGCCCGACCAGGGCTGCTTTCCAGCGCCAATTGGAGGGGGGAGCGGAACGCTTGGAGGCCGATCGGCTGGAGGTTTTGCCCGGCCAAGGCGGAGATGGCTCCGACTTCGCCGTGCAGCAGTTGACTGCATCCGGGCTGGTGGACTTCCAATCCGAGCCGCTGCGAATCGTGAGCAGCCGTTCGCAGCGATTCGTGGCTGACTTTTCGCAAGACGGGGTCGATTTGCAGCAGCTGGACCTGGGGGGAGGGGTGGTGCTGAACCGGCAATCCCCCGCCTCTGAGGATCAAAGGCTGAGCAGCCGACAGTTACGCCTGGAGTTCCTGCCTGCTCAGGTGATGCGGCGTGCCCGAGCCGTCGGCAACCCCGTGCTGGAAACACAAGGCTCTCAAATGCGGCGACGCCTGTCTGCGCTGCATTTTATCGACTTTGACTTTGAAGACGGCCTGCTGGCCCGCGTCGAAGCCAGGGGCGGCTGCCAAGTCTCCAGCCATTCGGGAGAGGAAGTGCGCCAACTGCGGGCGCCTTCCATCGACCTGGTCCTGCGTGGAGGCAATCCTCAACAGGTCACCGCCGGAGAGGGCGTCCAAGCCGAACTGGGGGCTCAGAGCACCCGCAGCCGCAGTCTGCAGCTCGATTATCGGGACGGCAAGCTCTTTCGCGCCCTCCAGCAAGGCGATTTCCGCTTGATCGACCCCGCCGCAGGCGTGGACCTTCAGGCCGATGAAGCCCTCTTTGATCCTTACGCGGATGAGGCCACGGTGGGGGGGGTGTCAGGCCTTTACAAACTGATTTACAGCGCAGAGCCCGGCAATCCTGCCGCTCGGCCTTCCGAGACGCTGGCCCGCCGATTTGTCATCACCCGCAAACAGGGACGCATCTCGGCCTTGCAGGCGCACGGGGAGGTGGTGAGCCGAATTGAAGGCCACCAAGACCATCTGAGCGTCCGAGCCGGCACCATGTCGGCCCGGCCTGGGGAGGGCATAATCGAGTACAGTCAAAGGCCCACCGTCCAGCAGCCGGGGCTGAGCATCGTTGCCGACAGCGTCCGCCTGCGCCAGAGCGATCAAAGCCTGACGGCCAAGGGATCCGTGCAAAGCTCCTTCCAGGACCCGGATCGGCCTGACTCGCGCTCTTTCAGTGTGACGGCCGCCGAGCTTTCATTCGAGCCTCAGTCGCGCCGGGCTCATTACCAAGCTGATGTGAGGCTGGAAACCCAGGATCTTAAAGTTGAATCGCCGCAGATGGAAATCGTGCTTGACGAAGCCTCCAGGCAGGTCCACCAAGTCGTGGCCTGGAAAGGCGTGCTGGTCCATCCGGACGAGCGCCGGGAAATCCGCGGTCGGCGGCTGGTCTACGATCCTTCTCTGGACGAGGTGGTGATCACTGGAGACCCAGTCACCATGAACGATCCTGAAGAAGGCAAGGCAACCAGCAACCGATTGACCTTCAAGGTCGGCAGCGACAGCCTGCGCATGGGAAATCCGCCTGGGGGAAACAAGCCACCAATCCCTTGAAAAAGTGGCTTCTCCAGCATCGCTTAGTACTGACTTCCGTAAATACGGTGACGTATCGAGGGCGTCACTGGGCCGCGCCGTGGGTGCCTGGGGAGCGAGTCATAGCCGGGACTATGGCGAGCGAGCCAGGTGCCCGCGGCGC
>JANQFM010000631.1 GCA_028277865.1 Acidobacteriota bacterium | reverse complement strand
CGCGGCGCCATCGAGGCAGGCCTGCTGGCCGACATCATCGCCGTGGAGGGCGATCCGCTGGAGGACGTGCGGGTGCTGGAGAAGGTCCGCTTCGTGATGAAGGGCGGCAAAGTCTACAAGCGGGAAGTGGAGTAAGGGAAGCCCGCCAAAAGCAAAACTGCTCCCTTGCAGTGGGCGCGCCGCAAAACTCGGCGTAGGGTGAGTCGAGGCCGGAGATCGGGTGGTGTCTACGGCACAGCGGTGAAAATGGGTTTCCCTTCTCCTGACTGATTGAAGGCCGCTACTTTGATCTTTGTGCTGGCCCCAGCCTCCACTTCCAACCTGCGAACAGTGGCATGAGTCTCAGCGAAATGCGATGGTTCCTCATCCTTATAGATCCGATAGGAATCAACCGGTGCTCTGGAGATGGGCTCCTCCCATTCGAGGATTAGCTGGTCTGTTTGCTTGGTCACGGCGAGATTGCGGGGCTGGCCGGGCTTCGGAGTGATGGCCGCATCTGATACCGGCAGTATTCCTTTCATCATGGCAAAGATCCTCTCCGCCATTCCGAAGATCAGCCGCTCGCCCGTTTTGACAAACATGCCGATCAGCAATGCAGTTGGTATCAGCAATGCAAGCCATTTGTCTGGTTCTTCTAATCGAGCAATGATGATTAAAAAGAGCACCAAGGCGAAAAGCACGCTCTCCCCAAGGCGGAACCAGAAGCCGCTCCAGAACTGGTCGACATTGAACTCCTCCCGACTCTGCTTTCGATGCAGGGAATTGGCCGTGAAAAAGACCGAGCCCAAAACGGCCAGCCCGCAGGAGATGATCAAAATCAGGCCGCGTCCCCCCACTCGATCGGTCGACAGGCTCAGGGGCACAGTCAGGTATCCCTGCTTGATCAGGCCCCCGATGACAACTGCAACATCCAAGACCAGGATTGCCATCAGTACCCCCAGAAAGCTCAGAAATCGGTTATACAGATGTCTGTCGGTGTGATCCGACAGATTTCCACCTGATGACATATCTTGCGCTTCCTGCGGTCGCATGCTCTCCTGATTTGCCGGCTCTTGAGGCTGTTGAATTTCGCTGGAGAGCATTCTGAAACCCAGCCTGACAAGCCCAACCGAAGCAATCAGCGCCACGAATAGGGCAGAAATCCACACAATTGCCTTGACCGTAGCCATCCACTCTACTGACTCGTAGCCGGGGGCGATCTCGGTACCTGCATCGATCCAGGCAAAGCTTCCCAAAGCCAAGATTTGGATGAGAGCAAGGAGCATGACCTTGTCCTTGTCTTCAGCAATCAGATCCTTTATCCACTTTATTGGAGTAAGCCAGGCCATCATTTTCTTTGTCCTTTCAAGCACTTTGAAAGGCATCCTTTCCCCTGGATTGCCAACCAATTCTTCTTTGTCGTTCGTACTGCTTTGCCATTGATCGATCTGCTGTCAACGACTTCGGACGAGGCAGATCGCTTTCCCTTAAATTTTATCCGATGGGCAGTCGATTGCTGAAATGCGACTCACAAAAAAGGAAAGCAGATTTGCGGAATGGGAGGAGGCCCCGTGGTGGCTCTTGTCGGACTTCGTGGCTCCTCATTCCGTTAAGTGAACGCAGCCGAGGTGGATGATTGTTCGCTGCGCTCACTGAGCCGCTTCGCTCGGACGGCGGGAATGCACCGAAGTCCGCGATTAATCGATTGGGAATTATTTGAAGCGCACCCGGATTGGGAAGCCTGAGGCTGCAAAGGGTGGAGGGCTATCCAGCACTTTGGCGAACTGGCGTCACCCGGCGTTGGAGGGTGAGGAGTCGTGCTTATGGGCGTTGACATAGGTGCGGAGAACGGCATTCATGCGGGTCTGATAGCCCCTGCCCTGGGCCTTGAACCAGGCGATCACGTCCGGGTCGAGACGAAGGTGGATGGACTGTTTGGCCTTCGGTCTCACGAGCTTGGCCTGTGTCCAATCCGGCACCATGCCATGTTCCTTGAGATCTTCTTCCCCTGCCCGCTTTACCTCCTCTGGGGTCAGCGCCTCAACGCGTTTCCAGTCGGTCTTATCCTCAGCGGTCATGCCTAAGGTGCCGCGTGTAATGTTCTCGCTCATCGAGCCTTGCCCTCCGTGCGCCAATCAGGCGGCACTTGGCCTCATCCCACTCAACATCCATATTTTATATGTATGGCCACATTTTGAAGGGACTGGAATCAGGACGGGAAATTGGCCATCATAGGGGCATGTCCATTTTCAAGAAGATCATCGACCGCGAGATTCCGGCAGACATCGTCTATGAGGATGATCAGTGCATGGCCTTTCGGGACGTCAATCCGCAGGCGCCTGTGCACGTTTTGCTCATCCCCAAGAAAGAGATCGTCTCGCTGGCCGAGGTGCAGCCTGATGATGCAGCCTTGCTGGGGCACCTGATGGTCAAAGCCTCCGAGATCGCCCGCCGGTTGGAGCTGGAGGAGGAGGGCTACCGGGTCGTCCTCAATACGGGGAAGAACGGTGGCCAGGCGGTCTTTCACATTCACCTCCACATCCTGGGCGGACGGGCGATGTCATGGCCGCCGGGCTAATCTCAAGAGCGTGCACATTTCCGACGCTGCCGCCCAATAACACCGCCCCACGGGTACAAGCCCGCGTGGTGGCGTCGGTGCTGGATCACCATTGCTGGTTTCCAAACATGGCCCCACGGAGACAAGCTCCGATGGTGGCCGGAAGAGGGATTGGTGACCATTTTTTGGAACGGAAGCTTGTCCCCGTTTCCATTTGAGGATCGGGTTGGAAAGGAAAGTGACAACTAAGCAATGAACACGATACGGTTTCATGTTTCATCCCGTTCTTTCAAGAGATCGCGCCTTCTTTGGGCTGCCATCCTGTTGCTGCTTCTTCAAGTCGCCTGCGGCAAGACCGAAGAAGCTCCTGCAGCCGTTGCCCCCGATCTGCGTTACAGCCAAGCGGCCGATCAGCTGCGGCGCATGATCGCCCATGAGATGGCCAACAAGCAGATCCCGGCTGTAGGCATCGCTTTGGTCCGCGATCAGGGCATTGTTTGGGCCGAAGGGTTCGGCTGGGCTGACGAGGCGCAGGAAAACGCCTGCACAATCCAGACGGTACACCGGGTGGGCTCGGTCTCCAAGCTGTTCACCGACATCGGCATCATGCAGTTGGCGGAGCGGGGCGAAATCGACCTGGACGCCCCGGTGAGCAGCTACCTGCCGGGATTTCAGCCCGACAATCCCTTCGGCCAGCCCATTACGCTGCGCCAGTTGATGTCGCACCGTTCCGGGCTGGTGCGCGAGCCTCCGCTGGGTAATTACTTCGAGGACACTGAGCCATCCCTGGCCCGGACGGTGGCCAGCCTCAACTCCACCCGGCTGGTCTACCCGCCCGGCAGCCGCGCCAAGTACTCCAACGCCGGCATTGCCGTGGTGGGCGCCGTCCTGGAAGAGACCCAGGGGCGGCCCTTTGGCGAATATCTGGAGTCCGCAGTGCTCAGCCCGTCCGGAATGGAAGACAGCGCCTTCGAGCCCAATCCTGACCTGAACGCCCGCTTGGCCCAGGCCTTCATGTGGACCCTCGACGGGCGACGCTTCCAAGCGCCCACCTTTCAGCTGGGCATGGCCCCGGCAGGCTCTCTTTACTCGACGGTTATCGACCTCTCCCGCTTTATGAGCCTCCTGTTCAACGGCGGCAGCGGTCCTTCGGGAGTCCTATTGCAGCCATCGACTCTGGAGCAAATGTACACGCCCCAGTTTGCAGAGGATGGACAGACCCAAGGCTATGGAATAGGTTTCGGGATCTCCCGACTGGACGGCCGACGCATGGTGGGGCACGGGGGTGCCATCTACGGCTTCGCCACTCAGCTTTCCCTGTTGCCCGATGACAAGCTGGGCGCTGTCGTCATTTCCACTTTGGACATCACCAACGATGCGGTCGGACGCATCGCCCGGCACGCCTTGAGGGCCATGCTGGCCGTCGAGTCCGGATCCCCTTTGCCCGACCTGCAATTGACCGAGCCCGTCGATGCGCAGCTAGCCAGCCGCTTGGCGGGCTCATACTCCGACGGCAATGAAACTCTGACGATCCGCCTTCAGGATGGTGAAGTCCACTACCAGGCCGGACGCCTTCGGGGACGCCTGCGCTCCCAGGGAGGGCGCCTGATCCGCGACGGGCGGCTGGGCTACGGTGAAGTCTTCGAACTGCAGGACGACGGCAGCCTTTTGGCCAAGGGACGCACCTTCGCCCCCGTCGATCCGCCACCGCCTGCACCGCCTCCACAATCCTGGCAGGGCTTGATCGGCGAGTACGGATGGGATCACAATACGCTCTATATTCTGGAAGAATCAGGTCGCCTGAATGCCCTCATTGAATGGGCCTTCCAGTACCCTTTGACCGAGGAGTCCGACAACGTCTTCTCATTCCCCGATTACGGGCTTTATCCGGATGAGAAGCTGATCTTCAACAGGGATCCTTCCGGTGACGCCACCCAGGTCGAAGCCGCCGGAGTCGTCTTCAAACGCCGTCAGGTGGGTACGCCGTCAGGGGAGACCTTCCGCATCACACCCGTCAGACCGGTTGAAGAGCTGCGCCGCGAGGCATTGCAGGCCCGGCCCCCGGAACAGCCGGCAGGCCTGCGCCGGCCTGAATTAGTGGATCTGGCCGCCTTGGACGAAACCATTCGCATGGACATCCGCTACGCCGGCGCCAACAACTTCATGAGCGCCGTCTTCTATCGTCAGCCACGCGCCTTCATGCAGCGCCCCGCCGCCCAGGCTCTGTTGGCCGCCCACCGATCCTTGAAGGAAAAAGGCTTTGGGCTGCTCATCCACGACGCATACCGTCCCTGGTACGTCACCAAGATGTTCTGGGATGCCACGCCTGAAGAGCAAAAGATCTTTGTGGCCGACCCCGCCAACGGATCACGCCACAATCGTGGCGCCGCCGTCGACCTGACCCTCTACGACCTGAAGACCGGGGAGGCGGTCGAGATGGTGGGCGGCTACGACGAGTTCTCCGATAGATCCTTCACCGAGTACCCCGGCGGAACTTCCTTGCAGCGTTGGCGCCGCGACCTGTTGCGCCGTGCTATGGAGGCGCAGGGCTT
>JANQFM010000622.1 GCA_028277865.1 Acidobacteriota bacterium | reverse complement strand
AACAGAGCAGGGACTCGGGCTTTGAGCCGGGCTTTTCTGGATCTGTTCGGTTTGAAGGAGGACATCCGCAGCGTGCGTCCCGACGGCAAGACCGACCGGCTCATCATCCGTGAGATGGCGCAGATCAATGGACTGCCCCAGATGAAGGACGGCCAGATCGAGGAATTTTTCCGCTGCTACCAAAAGCACTTCGCCCAGACCATGCTCGAGAGCGGCATGCGGGTCTTTCACGGCGCCGTCCGCCTGGCACGCTTGCTGGCGGACGACCCTCGCTTTAACGTCGGACTGGCTACCGGCAACATCGAATACTGTGCCTGGGCCAAATTGCGCCAGGCCGGAATCCAGGAGCTGTTCTCCTTCGGCGCCTTCGGATCCGACGCCGAGGACCGCTCCGACCTCATCCGCACCGCCATCGGACGGGGCGCTGACGGCGACCCCGGCAACATCGAGTCCACGATTGTCATCGGCGACACCCCCTTGGACGTCCAGCACGGCCACAACGCCGGCGCCCGCACGATCGCCGTGGCCACCGGCAACTACTCTATCCAAAAACTGCAATCCGTCCGCCCTGGCCTCGCCGTCGAATCCCTGCAGCCGACAACGGAGTTGCTGGCATTTCTGGATATCTGACCCTGTGCACTGATAGCTGCTAACTCGGATTTGTCATGCGTTGCGCTCTCTGCGGTTCATCCCTGTAAGATGGCCCCATGTCGAAATTGCGCAGGCACCGGGTTATCGAGAGGCGCAGGGTCTATTCAGGGAAAATCGTGGGGTTGGAAGTGGACCGGGTGCAAATCGACGGCCGGGAGCACGTCCGCGAGGTGGTGCGCCATCCCGGCGGAGTGGTGATCCTGGGACAGCTGCCCGACGGCCGCATCCCCTTCGTCCGCCAGCACCGCTATCCCATGGACGAGGTGCTGCTGGAACTGCCTGCCGGCAAGCTCGATCCCGGCGAAGCCCCCGAAGCCAGCGCAGCCCGGGAGCTGGAAGAGGAGACCGGCTATCGGGCCATGGACCTGCAGCTCGTGCATCGCTTTTACTCCAGCCCCGGCTTTTGCGATGAATTGCTCAGCTTCTTCTTCAGCCCTTGTCTCGTTCCCGGCCAAAGCAAGCCGGAGGAGGACGAGATCCTGGAAGTGGAGTTGCTTGGGCTGGACGAAGCTTTGCTGCTGGCTGAAGAAGGGGAGATTCTGGACCTCAAGACGCTGACGGCCCTTTACTGGCTGAAGGCGACCCGTGATGCGTCAACGCCGTGAGAGTTCAACAATTCGATAAACTCTCTCAAATCTTTCTGCAGCTTCACCTTGGGTCTCCCGGTGCCGCGCCACCAATTCGAGAAGCATATCGAGACGTTCTTGGGGCTTTAAAGAAGCGTAATATGCCGAGTCGGCCTCTTCCGCCTCTCGGAAGCTGGAGAATACCCGAAATGAACCTCGCACAAAGGTCAAGTGTACTGCATGTGGACGAGGCGTCGAGCCGAAAACCCAGAACCCGGAACCTGGAACCCCTCTGCGATCGGTCTGAGGAGCTGCCCCGCTAAGCGATATCGTGATATCATGGATGGCATGGCACAGCTACTTGTTCGCAACCTCGACGACGGTGTAAAGGGCAAGCTCCAGACTCGAGCTCGGCGCCATGGGCGCAGCACCGAAGAAGAAGTTCGGGAGATCCTTGGCAATGCGGTGCGGGAAGAGGGAGCCCCTCGCCCACCGCTTGGAACCCGGATTGCCCAACGCTTCGCATCCCTCGGGCTGACCGAAGAGATCCCCGAGTTCCGTGGACAGACACCCCATCCGGTTGATTTCGAGCCATGATCCTGCTGGACACGAACGTGCTGTCCGAGCTGATGCGACCCGAGCCTGATTTGCGCGTAGTTGTTTGGCTGAACGCCCAACCGCCGGAATCGGTCTGGACGACTTCGATTTCAGTTTTCGAGATCCGGCTCGGATTGGAGCGCCTTGCGGACGGGAAGCGCCGCAGAGCCTTGGAAGAGGCCTTCATCGCGATGATCGAAGAAGACTTTGAGAATCGAGTGGCTGTCTTCGACCGGCCCGCTGCCGAGGCAGCCGGCAGCATCGCGGCGGAGCGTTTTCGGGTCGGTCGTCCCGTCGACATCCGCGATGCCCAGATCGCCGGGATCTCAGCAGTTCGCAAGGCGACCCTGGCGACCCGCAATCTCCGCCACTTCGACGGGATTGACCTGAAACTGGTCGACCCTTGGGCGTCGTGACCGACGACCCAGCCCACCGAATGTGTACAAATCCTGGCTGATAAGCCCTTTTTCTTGCTTTGCGTTCTTTGCGGCTTTGCGCGAAACTCTGGAATCGGGACGGCATACGCTGACTTGAGAACACGGAGCCCAGGCTTTCAACCAATCGAACCCTACTTTGCATTCTGACGTAGACTGGGGCATGCAGAGTTTCATCCGTGACTTCCGCCTGGCTCTTCGAGCCCTCTTCAAAAACCCCGGATTCACTCTGGTCGCCGTCCTGACGCTGGCGTTGGGCATCGGCGCCAACACGGCTGTCTTCAGCGTGATCCACACCGTGCTGCTGCGGCCGCTGCCCTACGATCAGCCCGAGCAGCTAAGCCTGATCTGGACCAACTTCGGCCCCGACCTGCCCCAGAATTGGGTCTCGGGACCCGAATTCGTGGAAATGCGTGAGTTCAACTCCACCTTCGAGGACATCGGGGTGGTGGTCCCCTACACGGTCAGCATCACCGGGGACGGCGATCCCGAACAGGTGGGGGCGGCCGCCGCTTCGGCCAACTTTTTCAACATCCTGCGCGTCAAGCCTGCCGCCGGACGGCTCTTCGTGGCCGGGGACGACGAGCCCGGCGCCGGGCGGGTGGCGGTGCTGGGCTACGGATTCTGGCAGCAGCGCTACGGCGGCGACCCTTCTGTGGTGGGGCGCAAGATCCAGGTCAACGGACTGCCCTTTCAAGTCGTTGGGGTGCTTCCGTCCAACTTCGCCGTCCTCCATCCGGACGCCCAATTCCCTCCCTCGGTGGACATCTGGGCGCCGGTCACTTCGACCTTCGGCGCTTTTTTCGGAGTGGACGACTACTCCCGAATGCCCCGAGGCAACCACGGACTGCGCGGCTTCGGGCGCATCAAGCCAGGTATCAGCGTCGAGCAGGCCCAGGCCGACATGACGGCAGTAGCCTCGCGCATACAGGAAAAAAGCCCCGACTACTACGATTTTGAAGGTTGGGGGATCACGGTCCTCTCGCTGCACGACGACCTGGTCGAAGAATATCGCCCTGCGCTGGTTGTACTGATGTCGGCGGTAGGGCTGGTGCTGCTCATCGCCTGCGTCAACGTGGCCAACCTGATGCTGGCCCGGGCGGCCTCGCGCGAACGGGAGATCGCTGTGCGCAGGGCTTTGGGGGCCGGCCGCGGCCAACTGGTGCGTCATGTTCTGACCGAAAGCGTCACCCTTTCAGCCATCGGCGGAGTGGCCGGGCTGGTGCTGGCGGTCCTGTTGGTTCAAGCGGTGGACCTGTTTGCGCCCGCCGGGCTGCCGCGTGCTGACCAGATCGCCATTGATGCACGGGTGCTGCTCTTCACAGTGGCCATCGCGCTGATCACCGGCATCCTCTTCGGGCTGGCCCCGGTCTTCTACGGGCTGCGCGAGAATCTGGTGGAATCGCTCAAGGAAGGCGCACGGGGATCTTCGATCGGTCTGGGAGGGAGGCGCTTCCGCAGCCTACTGGTGGTCCTGGAAGTGGCCCTGGCGCTGGTTCTGCTGGTGGGCGCCGGACTGATGATCCGCACCTTTTCAAACCTCATGCAGTCCGACCCCGGATACCGCTCTGAAAACATCCTGACCATGAGGGTCGCGCTTCCGCGGGCCAAATACGGCACCTTGCAGCAAATCAACGAATTCTTCAACCGATTGATGCAGCAGGTCAATGCCCTTCCCGGCGTCCGCTCATCAGGCGCCATCTCGCAACTGCCC
>JANQFM010000609.1 GCA_028277865.1 Acidobacteriota bacterium | reverse complement strand
ACTGTCAAGAAGCGATCCGCCTCCCTAAACCGGCCCCGGAGGGGGCCAATCGAATCTCCAGATCAGAAACTCTTTGGAGGTATGAGGTGGCTCGCTACCTCTAGCCAGGCGGGAGTCGGGAAACCGGAGACCCGCAGAAGGGAGGCTGGGAGAGTCAAGGCAGCCGGATCCTTGAAGCGGTATCAGCCATTGCAAGCTTGGCTGCCTCGGATTTCGGAGTCCTCTGCCGGTTTCCGGTCTCCGGATTCCGATAGCCGGTCTACCTTCTCCTGCTGGCCTGACGGCGCAGGCGTTGGATGAGGCTTCGCTTGCGTTCCTCGGAAAACCCGCTGACCGAAATGGACTCGGCGACACGGATGGCGTTGGGCAGGTCGTCGAGCACCTCATAGCTTTGAATCAACGCCAATTGGGCCTGAAGGCGGCAGTCGGAGCACTCCGGATTCCGCACGACCTCCTCCAGCACCTGGACCGATTCCTCGTAACGGTTCTGAATCTGATCGATGGTGCCCACCAGCAAGCGGGTTTGCTGCACTTGCTCCCTGTCGCGGGAAAGCGCCAAAACCAGCTTGAGGTAATTGAGCGCTTGGTCGAACTCGCTCATCTTGAAGTGGGCGCTGGCCAGCTGGGAGAGCACTTGGTTGCGGAATTCCGGGGAGAGGTCTTCCTCCAGCAGCAAGCTCCACAGCTCGACGGCCCGGTTTAGCTGGTCCAATTCCTTGCCGTAGATTTCCGCTTGGCGGAATCGCGCCTGTGGGGCCAGAGGATGAGCGGGGAACTCCTGCGCCAGTTGGCCGAAGCAGTAAGCGGCAGACTCTGCACCATCAGGCTGGAAGGAGTGGATGGTTGCCAGTTCCCAGAGGACTTCGGGGGTATATCTGCTCTTGGGGTAGCGTTGGTAAATCGATTGGTAAAGGTCGATTGCACCCTGTCGGTCTCCCTGCCTCCACAAATCCTTGGCCCGGACCACTTGGGTCCAGACCTCGTTTTGGTTTTCTCGCAATACCCACACAGCCAGGACGAAAAGCAGCAGGGGCGCCAATTGAACCCACTTCATGGAGTGGTTCATCATCCCTGCGGCTCCGTCTCAGCATCCGTCCCCGAAGCCTCCTCCCCGGAGCTTTCATCGGGCACGGACTGGGGATCCTGCGCTTGGGCAGCTTCCTGGCCTTGGTTTTGGCTGGTGCCGCTGGCTTCCCCCTCGGGCCCTTCCTCACCCGGAACCAGCGTCATGGCGGCCAGGGAATCTTCGGAATCGACATCGATCACCTTGACCCCCAGGGCGCCTCGCGACTGAGTCTGGCGGATCTGGACGGCAGGCAGCCGGATGATCTTTCCCCGGCTGGTGATGAGCACCACTTCGGAGCCGTGGCGCACTTCGCAGACTCCGACCACGGGGCCGTTGCGACGGGTGGTCTTGATATTGATGACGCCTTGGCCGCCGCGTCCCTGACGGCGGTATTCGCCCACCGGCGTCCGCTTGCCGAAACCGTTGGCAGTGACGGCCAACACGTCGATTTCCTCCTCTTCGGCAGGATCGATCACCTCCAGGCTCACCAATTCGTCTTCGCCCTTGAGGCGAATGCCGATCACGCCGCGCGCTGTGCGCCCCATGTCGCGCACGTCGTTTTCGGAAAAGCGGATCGCCTTCCCCTCACGGGTGCAGAGCAGAATGTCGTGTTGGCCCGTGGTGCGCGAGACCGAGTGCAGGCTGTCGCCTTCGCCGACCGAGCAGGCGATGATCCCGGCAACACGGGGGTGCGAGAAGGCCACCAGGGGCGTCTTCTTGATATAGCCCTTCTTGGAGGCCATTACGACCGAGCCGGGCTCCTGAAAGTCCTGCACCGAGATCATCCCGGCGATTTTTTCGTCCTGCTCCAGCGAGACCAGGTTGACCAGGGGCTTGCCTTTGCCGGCCGCAGCCACCTCGGGGACTTCATAGACCTTCAGCCAGTAGACCCTGCCCTTGTCGGTGAAGATGAGGATGTAGCTGTGGGTCGAGGCGATGAACAGATAGTCGATGATGTCCTCTTCAGTGCGGGTCGACATGCCGATGCGGCCCTTGCCTCCCCGATGCTGGCTGCGGTACACGCTCAGGGCGGTCCGCTTGACATAGCCGCTGTGAGTGGCTGTGATGACCACAGGCTCGTCGGCGATCAGATCCTCGATGGTCAGTCCCGCCTCGTACTCGGCGATCAGGGTGCGGCGCGGGGTGCTGAATTTCTGCTGAACCCCCAACAGCTCCTCGCGGATGACGCCTTTGAGGACCGTTTCGCTGGAAAGGATCTCCTGCAGGCCGGCGATCCGCTGGCGAATCTCCTCCAGCTCCTTCAGGATCTTCTCCCGCTCCAGCCCGGTGAGGCGCTGCAGGCGCATCTCCAGGATGGCCTGGGACTGCCGGTCGGTGAAATCGAAGCGGTCCATCAGCTGCCGGCGCGCGATGTCGGGGGACTGGGAAGCCCGGATCAAGGCGATGATGGCGTCCAGGTGGTCCAGTGCCCGGGCAAGGCCTTCCAGGATGTGCTCGCGCTTTTTGGCTTTGTCGAGTTCGAAAAGGGTTCGGCGGCGCACCACGTCGCGGCGGTGGTCCAGGAAGAGGAGCAGTGCCTGGGAGAGCGAAAGCACCTGGGGCTTGCCCTCGACGATGGCCAGCATGTTGACCCCGAATGAGGTCTGCAGGGCGGTCAGCTTGTAAAGCTGGTTGAGGACGATCTGAGGCGGCACTGCACGCTTCAGCTCGATGACGATGCGCATGCCCTGGCGGTCGGATTCGTCACGCAGGTCGCTGATCCCCTCGATTTTCTTGGCGTGGACCAGGTGGGCGATCTTCTCGACCAGCTTGGCCTTGTTGACCAGGTAGGGCAACTCGCTGACGATGATGGCCTGGCGGTCCTGACGGATCTCCTCGAAGTCGGCCACGGCACGCAATTGGATGATGCCCCGCCCGGTGCGGTAGGCCTGGCGGATGGCCTGGCGCCCGAACAAGCAGGCGCCGGTGGGAAAATCGGGCCCCGGGACAATCTCCAGCAGTTCATCCAAGCCGGCATGAGGACGTTCGAGCAGCAGCAGCGAAGCGTCGATGATCTCGCCCAGGTTGTGGGGCGGGATGTTGGTGGCCATGCCCACCGCAATGCCCGAGCCGCCGTTGACCAGCAGGTGCGGAACGCGCGAGGGCATCACCAAAGGCTCCTGCAGGGTCTCATCATAGTTGGCCTGGAAGTCGACCGTATCCTTGTCCAGGTCCGAGAGCAGTTCCTCGGCCAGGCGCGACATGCGGATCTCGGTGTAACGCATGGCCGCCGGGGAATCGCCGTCCACCGAGCCGAAGTTGCCCTGACCGTCGACCAGCACGTCGCGCATGCTGAACTGCTGGGCCATGCGCACGATGGTGTCGTAGACCGCCGTGTCCCCGTGAGGATGGTATTTGCCGATGACTTCACCCACGATGCGGGCCGATTTCTTGTAGGGCCGGTTGTGGGTGTTGGAGTTCTCGTACATGGCGTACAAGATCCGGCGGTGAACCGGCTTGAGCCCGTCCCGCACATCCGGCAGCGCCCGCCCGATGATGACGGACATGGCGTAGTCCAGATAGGAGGACCTCATCTCGTCTTCAAGATTGACGGGGATCTCTTGCCCCTGTTCCGGCATCGATCAGCTCCTTGGAGTATCACGCAGAGGCGCAGAGACGCGGAGAGAGAAAGAAGAGACAGAAGGAGAAGAATTTCCTTGCCTTTGCCCTTCTGCCTCCTCTCTCCTCTTTCTGCGTCTTTGCGCCTCTGCGTGAAACTCCTAGATATCCAGGTTTTTCACGTTGAGCGCGTTGTCTTGGATGAAGTCGCGGCGCGGCTCGACCTGGTCCCCCATGAGCAGGGTAAACATTTCGTCGGTGGCCAGTGCGTCCTCGATGTCCACTCTGAGCAGCGTGCGGGTCTCAGGATTCATGGTGGTTTCCCATAGCTGGTCGGGGTTCATCTCTCCCAGGCCCTTATAGCGCTGAATGTTGATTCCCTTGCGGCTGGCCTGGCGGAAGTGCCGGGCCAGCTCAGCCGTGTCCTCAAAGGATTGCTCCCGGCCGTCCTCGCCGCGCAACAGGGCGGCCGTACCCCGGATCTCACCGATCTTGCGGTTCAGGGCGGCCAGCCGACGGAAATCATCGGTGGCCAGGAAGTCGGGCTGGATGTAGGCCGGCGCCCCTTGGCCCAGGTCCACACGCAGCTGCAGCAGTGTGCTCTCTTCATCCTCCAGGATGCGGGCGGAAAAGTCTCGGTTCAGGCACTGCTCCAATTCCTCCAACCGTGGCCGGTCGCTGAAATAAGCTTTCAGGACTTCGCGATTGAGGCGGAATTCGGGGCGGCTTTCGGCAAACTCCAGCAAACGGTCGATGAGCAGCCGGGAGCCCAACCGCTTGGAGGCCTTGGCGTGCAGTTCGGTCAGGTCGGCCAACAGCATCATTTTCTCGATGAGGCCGCGCCCGGACAGCTGCAGGCCCTTGTCGGGCAAAAGCACCGTTTTGCCCCCGGTGGCGCGTTCCATCAAGAAAACGTTCAATTCGTCATCGCCCTGGAAGTAGTCGATCTTCTTCCCTTTGCGCAGCCCGTAAAGAGGCGGCTGGGCGATATAGACGTGGCCCCGCTGGATCAGCTGGGTCATTTGACGGAAGAAGAAGGTCAGCAAAAGGGTGCGGATGTGGCTTCCGTCCACATCGGCGTCGGTCATGATGATGACCTTGTGGTAGCGCAGCTTGGAAAGGTCGAAGTCCTCTTCGCCGATGCCGGTGCCGATGGCCGAGATCATGATGGTGATCTCTTCGTTGCTCAGCATCTTGTCCAGGCGGGCCTTTTCGATATTGAGGATCTTGCCCTTGACGGGCAGGATGGCCTGAAAGCGCCGGTCGCGCCCCTGTTTGGCCGATCCGCCCGCCGAATCGCCCTCCACGATGTAGATCTCGGCCATGGAAGGGTCGCGCTCTTGGCAGTCGGCCAGCTTGCCGGGCAGCGCGAGGTTGTCCAAAGCCCCTTTGCGGCGGGTCAGCTCGCGCGCCTTGCGGGCCGCGTCGCGGGCCCGCGCCGAATCGACCGCCTTGTCGACGATCCGCTTGACCACCGAGGGGTTCTGCTCAAAAAAGATGGTCAGCTTCTCGTTGCAGGCCCCATCGACGATCCCCTTGATCTCACTGTTGCCCAGCTTGGCCTTGGTCTGGCCCTCGAACTGGGGTTCGGGCAGCTTGACGCTGATGACCGCCGTCAGCCCTTCGCGCAAGTCGTCGCCGGTCAGGTTGCGTTTCAGGTCCCGAAAGCTTCTCTGCTCGGAGGCAAAGACATTGAGGACCCGCGTCAGGGCGGTCCGGAAGCCGCTCAGGTGGGTTCCCCCCTCAATGGTGTTGATGGTGTTGGCGAAGGAGTAGACCTTTTCGTGGTAGCTGCTGTTGTACTGGATGGCCACTTCCACCTGCACCATGTCGCGCTCGTCTTGGATGTAGATGGGCTCTTCGTGCAGGGGCGATTCGTTCTTGTTGAGGTATTGGACAAAGTCGCGCAGGCCGCCGTCGTATTGGAACCGATGGCTCAAGTCGCTTCGCTCGTCCACGATGGTGATGGCCAATCCCGAGTTGAGGAAAGCCATCTCTCGCATGCGCTGGACCAATGTGTCGAAGTGAAAGTCATCGGTCTCGAAGATCTGCCGGTCGGGCTTGAAGGTGATCCGGGTCCCGCGCTTTCCGGTCGCCCCCTTTTGGCTGAAAGGGGTCACCGGAATGCCCCGCCGGTAAGCTTGGGTATACTTGCGGCCCTCCCGCCAAATCTCAAGTTGAAGCTCTTCCGAAAGGGCGTTGACCACCGAGATGCCGACCCCGTGCAGCCCGCCCGACACCTTGTAGGTGTCGCTGTCGAATTTCCCGCCGGCGTGAAGGACCGTCATCACCACCTCGGCCGCCGAGATCCCTTTCTTCTCGTGGACGTCGACCGGAATGCCGCGCCCGTCATCCAGGACCGTTACCGAGTTGTCGGGGCGAATGGTGACCAGGATGGTGCTGCAATAGCCTGCAAGAGCCTCATCAACCGAGTTGTCGACCACCTCGTAGACCAAGTGGTGCAAGCCCTCCAGCCCCGTGGAGCCGATATACATGGCGGGCCGTTTCCGAACCGCTTCCAGCCCTTCCAGAACCTTGATGTTGCGCGCTGTATAGCTGGGCGCCGCCGTCTCTTGCCCGACTTCGGCACCGTTCAGGACCTGTGCGTCATCTGCCATAAAGTCTCCCTGACCCCAATCCTTTTGAAAGCGATTATTATAGCATAGACCCCTGGTGTTAAGTGTCTTATAGCAAAGGCTTTGTGCAAGGATTGAGGGCTTTCGGAGCCTTTCCTGGAAAAGGGCGCTCTAAGACCGGGGCCAAACGTCCCAGGCCCAAGGTCAAAAGTCCAATGTTTCCCGGACTGCGAACTGCGGACTGCGAACCTCGGAATGCCTGGATCAGAGCTTCATGGGCATGATGACGTACTGATAGTCGTAGCCGCCCTCTTCCCTGGGAACCAGCAGTCCCTGCGTGTCGGAATCACGCAGCTTCAAGCAGACCTGATCGCTGCTGAGGACCTGCAGAAAATCAAGCAGATAAGCGGCATTGAAGGAAATCTCGATAGGCTCGCCCTGGTACTCGGCAGGAAGCGATTCCTTGGCCTCGCCGTAGTCGGCGCTGGCGGCCGAGATATTCAGCTCGCCGGGGCTCAGTGAAAAACGGACTCCCCTGGACTGCTCGTCGGCCATGACCTGGACGCGCTTGACCGCCGAGCCGAATTCGTCGCTGGCCATCAGGGCCTCGCGGTCATTGCCGCGCGGGACCACCATCTCGTAATTGGGAAACTGGCCGCTTAAGACCCGCGAGACCAGCAAGCGCTCATCCAAACGGAAGAAAAGGTGATTTTCGCTGTGCCCGAATTCGACGCTGTCGACCTCCTCGGCCATCTTGCCCAACTCCACCAAGGTCTTCTTGGGGATCAGAATGCGCACGCCTTCGGTGGCCGGCGCAGGATCCAGCTCCTTGCGCACCATGGCCAGGCGATGGCCGTCGGTGGTGACGAAGATCAGTTGCGGGCCTTCCAGGACCATCAAGGCGCCGTTGAGCGAGTAGCGCGACTCCTCCTGGGTCACCGCAAAGATGGTGTGGCTGATCATGTAGCGCAGCACTTCGGAGGGAAGGCGGATGGTCTCGCCCTCCACCACAGGGATCTCGGGGAAATTGTCCTTGGAAAGGCTGGCGATCTTGAAGCGGGAGCGTTGGCAGCGAATGTGAATCCACCCCTGCTCGCCGCTTTTGAAGTGAATCGGCTTTTCGGGGAGCAGGCGCACGATGTCGACCAGCTTGTGGGCCGAGATGGCCAAAGCGCCGCCCGTCTCCACTTCGGCTGCGCAGGAGCAGCAAACCGTGACATCCAGGTCGGTCGCCGTGACCGCCAGGCGGCCCTGCTCGGCCTCCAACAGGATGTTGGCCAGGATCGGAACCGTGGTCTTTCGCTCAACCACGCCCTGAACGTTCTGCAGCTCCTTGAAAAAGGCCGCCTTTTCAACCACAAAATCCATTCAAGTCACTCCTTGGAGGGAAAGGAAAATGGATCAGGCCTGTCAGCTTGGCTGAGCTGCACGGTCGCCCCGCGGCGACCCGGCCTCATCCTCCTCCAAATTACAGCAAGTCGGACAGACGATTCAAAGTCCGTTCCATCTCCGGGTCTTCCTTGCGTTGACGGTCGATCTTGCGGACGGCATGCAGGACGGTGGTGTGGTGCTTGCCGCCGAACTCACGGCCGATTTGGGGCAAGGAATGCCCCGTCATCTTCTTGCAGAGATACATGGCCACTTGGCGGGGCCCCGAAATGCGCCGGGAGTTGTCCTTGGCTTTCAATTCGCTCGGCCTGAGCGAGTAGTGCTCCGCCACGACCTGCTGGATCAACTGGATCGTGACCACCCTGACGTTCTTGTCAGCCAGCGGCTTGAGCACCCTCTGGGCCAGAGCCAAGCTGAGGGGCTCCCCCGTCAGGCTGCCATAAGCGATCAGGCGCACCAGGGCCCCCTCCAACTCGCGCACGTTGGACTTGGTGTGGCCGGCAATGAAAAAGGAGACCTCCTCAGGCAGCACAACCCCTTCGGCTATGGCCTTCTTGCCCAATATGGCCACTTTGGTCTCCAGGTCGGGCGGCTGCATGTCGGCAATCAGCCCCCATTCGAAGCGGCTGTGCAGCCGTTCCTCCAGAGAGGGGATCTCCCGAGGGGGCGAGTCGCTGGAGATGACAATTTGCTTTTGAGAATCATACAAAGCATTGAAGGTGTGGAAGAATTCCTCCTGCGTCCTCTCCTTGCCGGCCAGAAACTGGACGTCGTCCATCAGCAGTATGTCGATATTGCGATACTTGTCGCGGAACTGGATGGTCTTGTCAAAGCGAATGGCGTTGATCAGCTCATTCATGAATCGTTCGGACGACATGTAGGTCAGCCGCAACGAAGGCGCCCGCGTGTGGATGGTGTGCCCGATGGCGTGCATCAGATGGGTCTTGCCCAACCCCACCCCGCCGTAAATGAAGAGCGGATTGTAGGCGCTGGCCGGCTGCTCGGCCACCGCCAGGGAGGCCGCATGGGCAAATTGATTGCACGCGCCCACCACGAATCCGTCAAAAGTGTACTTGGGATTCAGGCGGGGAGAATCCGCCGCCTGAGCCTGATGAGGCGGAATCGGGGAGGCCGGCACGAATTGCTCCTGCAAAACGGCACCCCTTTCCGCCTCTCGCGCAATGAAAACCGCTTCGTAGTCCTGCAAACCAGCCTCGTTCAACGCTTGATCAAGAATTTCGGAAAAGTGCTGACAAATCCAATACTTGAAATGCTTGTTGGGCACCTCGACAAGAAGCTTCTTCTCTTCGGCGTTGCAGCCCTGCAAACCGGTCGGCTCGAACCAGACTTGGTAGTCTTGAGGAGAAATCCGCTTTCGGATGCCGCTAAGAACACTGTCCCACAGCTCCATTTTGTGAACCTATTTCGGGTTTCGCTTATGACTTCAAAATAACGCAATATCGACCGTGATACAGAAAACGGAGGATCACGGCCTCCCCCTTGCAAGCACAGGCCTTCCACAGCTTTTTCACAATCTGTGGAAAAGTGCCTCGAACAACTTCGCTATGGATTGCTTCGGATTGCCCAGCGAATGACGCGCATTAACCTACCACGTGCCCAATCCGTCTTCAATCGGTTTTTCAGAATTTTTGAAGAGAAGTCCTGTGGGATCGACCATGTGCTGAAGTTTTCCCTTTTTCGACAGCAGTTTTACTGCAATTGAAGCAGATTCCACCTCAACCAGAATCCGGCAAAGGAGAATATCTCTTTTCTTTGCGAGGACTTAGCGCTCTTGAAGCCTTGCGAAGCGTCCAAACCGGCCAAAATTGCGTCTCCACGGAACCCTTTTTTTGAACTTTTTTGGCGATTTGCAGACCATCGGGAAGAGGAAGGAAACCGGGCCGGGAAGAGGGTGGAGGCTGTCGATTCACCCCTGTTCCCAGGCCAGGGAGGGCAACTGCGCCTCGCTTTTTTCCGCTTTCGACGCACCACATCCAAGGCTGTGAAAGAAATTGCCGATGTTGGAATGGGCCATTCCTGCCCGATCGCCGCGCAGCGCGCTTTTCAGTCGCCATCTGAATAGACGGCTACGGTACCTTTGATCAGGTTCCGCAGACGTTGTCATTCGCTGCTTCCGTCCATAGCGGCGGCCGCAAGGCCCGCCACGCGGCATCGAGCAGAAGGAATCGGGGGCAGGAAAAAGGGAACCGCACCGGTATCTGGCCTTCCAGATCCCTTTCTTCCCTGATTCCTGACTCCTGAATTCTTCGCTTCCCTGACTCAGGAGTTGATGAGTTCCTTGAGATCCTTGCCAGGTTTGAAGTAGGGCACCCTCTTGGCCGGAACAAAGACCTTTTCACCGGTCTTGGGGTTGCGGCCTTGGCGAGAAGCGCGGTCGCGCAGGCGGAAGCTTCCGAAGCCGCGCAACTCTACTTTTTCTCCTGATTTGAGGGACTCGATGATGCTGTCGAGCACCGTCTGGACGATCACCTCAGCGTCCTTCTTGCTCAACTCGGAGCTGCGGGACACCTGGTCTACGAGATCAGCTTTTGTCATCTTCCTTCCCCTGGGGCACTTCCTCCGCTGTTCCCTCTTCAGCCCTGGCGGCCTCCGCATCAGCCTTGGCCTCCTTTTCAGGCTCGGCTTCCGCACCGGCTTCGGCCTTTGCCTGGGGCTGTGAATCCTCTTCGGCTTCGGGCTTTGTTTCGACCTCGGGGGCCGGCTGATCGGGGGCCGCATCTGCTTTGGCCTCGCTCTTCGCCTGCTGAGATGCTTCTTCTTCAGGCGTTGCCTCGGAGCCCTTTTGTGCGACTTCCTTGGCTTGCTCGGCCTTTCGCTTCAGGGCGCCCAATTGACTCCCGGCGATTTCGGCGATCGACGTCTTGGCCACATCACGCGACCTGTATTCCCAGGCGCTTTCCCGCCTGCCGTCCTCGTCCTTGAGGGCCTTCAAGGAAAGGCCGATCTTTCGCTCCAAAAGGTTCATCTTGATGATCTTGACGTCCATTTCCTGGCCTGGCTCGAAGTGCTCTTCGGGATTATCGATGCGCTTTTCATCGAGTTCCGAGACGTGGCACAGCCCTTCGATCCCTTCGCTGACCTCGATAAAGGCGCCGAAGCTGGTCAGGCGCACGATCTTGCCCGGGATGATGTCGCCGATCTGATGCTGGGAAAAGAACTCCTCCCACTTGTCGGGCTCCAGCTGCTTGATCCCCAGCGAAAGGCGCTGGTTTTCGGCGTCCACGTTGAGCACCATGGCATTGACCGTCTGGCCCTTCTTGAGCACTTCGGAAGGGTGCTTGATCTTCTTGGTCCAGCTCAGGTCCGAGACATGGACCAGGCCCTCGACCCCTTCCTCCACCTCGACGAAGGCGCCGAAGTCGGTCATGTTTCGAACCTTGCCCTGGATGATGGAGTTGATGGCGTACCTCTCGTCGATTTCGTCCCAGGGGTTGGGTTCGGTCTGCTTCAGCCCCAGCGAGATTCGGCGTTCGCCTGCGTTGATCTCCAGCACCATGGCCTCGACCTCGTCGCCCACCTTGAGCAGCTTGGAGGGGTGCTTGATGCGTTTGTTCCAGGTCATCTCGGAGATGTGGATCAGGCCTTCCACGCCCTCTTCCAGCTCCACAAAGGCGCCGTAGTCGGTCAGGCTGACCACTCGGGCCATCACACGTGTTCCCTCGGGGTAGCGCTCGGGCGCCGACAGCCAGGGATCCTCGGTCATCTGCTTGTAGCCCAGCGAGACCTTTTCCTCCAGCCGGTCGAACTTGAGGACCTTGACTCCGATCTTGTCGCCCACTGCGAAGAGGTCGGAAGGGTGGTTGACGCGGCCCCAGGACATGTCGGTGATATGCAGCAGGCCGTCGATGCCGCCCAAGTCCACGAAGGCGCCGTAGTCGGTAATATTCTTGATGACCCCTTCGACCTCCTTGCCTTCTTCCAGGTCGCGCAGGGTCTCTTCCCGGAGCTTGTAGTACTCCTCTTCCAAGACCGCCTTGCGCGAGAGCACGATGTTGCCCCGCCTCTTGTTGACCTTGATGACGCGCAGGCGCAAATCCTCGCCCCGCAGGGCGTCGAGGTTGCGAACCGGATGCAGGTCGACCTGCGATCCGGGCAAAAAGGCCCGCACGCCGATATCGACTGCCAAGCCGCCCTTGACACGCTCGATGACACGCCCTTTGACGACCGCCTGGTCCTGGTAGGCCTTTTCGATCGTGTCCCAGATCTTCATCCGCTCCGCTTTTTCCCGCGACAGCACGACGTAGCCGTCCGCGTTTTCGGTGCTCTCCAGCAAGACGTCCACCATTTCGCCCGGCTTGACGCTCACCTTGCCGCCTTCGTCAGCGAACTCCGAGGCATCGATGATGCCTTCGGACTTGTAGCCCACGTCGATGACCACTTTGGCATCGGTCACTTTCAGCACCCGTCCGGAAACGACTTCGCCTTCGGAAAGGTTCTTGAAGCTGTTGTCGTAGGCTTCCTGCAAGGCGGACTCATCCATGGGCACGGAATCGTCGATCTGAGGCGCCTTCACAGCAAGCCCGGAAGAGGCTGCAGCGGCCTGGCCTTCTTCCTGTTTGGTCTCTGCGGTTACTGCCATAAACTCAAATCCTCGCTTTCATCTTTTATTCTCAAAAATCCTGCCTTTCCGTCGTAACGACTCCCAGCGCCGCAGCGGATCAATCCGGCATGGAATTCGTTTCCCCGCAAGGCATCGGCTGTCGTAAACGAAAAGAAGGTTGGCGAAGCGGCGGAATCCCGGGTGGTGCCTTCTGGGCGCAAGGAATCAGCTTTTCATCATCACCACTTTGATTAATCCTTGCATCGTAAGCCAACTTCAAGCAATTCCTTGAGCAGCAGAATTTTTGAACCTCTGCTTATACCCCGCTGCCAAGCGCCCTGTCAAGCCTGGCAGCACGCCTTTTCCAGCCCTACCGCCCTTTCGGTCGGGAACCGGCTCTTGGCCTCGCTTGACACCCGCAGTCTTGGGGGTGTAGGTGATGGGCCGTCCTGCTGCCGAAGCCGGGAGCTTCTGCAAGCAGGCTGCACAGGCCTGAACAAACACCGTCCAGTCATGGGGGAATACGTCATGAAAGCCACAGCCCGCAATTGCGACAAATGGGTTCTGCTGCTGATTCTGGCTGCCTGCACGGCCTTTTCGCCGGCCCAGTCAGTCATGGGGGAA
>JANQFM010000607.1 GCA_028277865.1 Acidobacteriota bacterium | reverse complement strand
CGAGGAAGCGCGGCAGCCTCCCCCGACCATTCGATCAACTGATGGCGCTCGGCCTGGCTGATGAGAGGAAGCTCGGAAAGGCGCCGGCCCGGATGGGCGGCAATGGAATGCAGCAGGACTTTCAGGTGCTCTCCCAGACGACTCACGGTGCAGCGGTCGAAAAGGGCGACGTCATAGGAAAGCTTGCCGCCAAGCCCCCGCGGCCCCTCCCAAAGGTGAACCTCCAGGTCAAAGTGAACGGTGGCACGCGCTGCCAAAGGCAGACGGCGCACGGTGACGCCTGACATGCGGAAGCTGTCGCAGGTCGCATTCTGCAGCGCCAGCATCACCTGGAAGAAGGGATTGCGGCTGAGGTCCCTCTCAGGCTGCAGGTGCTCCACCAGTTTTTCGAAAGGAAGGTCTTGGTGAGCAAAGGCCTGCCGGGCGGCCTTGCTCACTCGTTCCAAATGCTCTGTGAAGGCCGGATCGCCCGACAGGTCGCCGCGCATGACCAGGTTGTTGACGAAAAATCCGATCAGCCCTTCGATCTCGGGATGGCCGCGGTTGGCCACCGGTGTCCCCACGAGGACGTCGTCCTGTCCCGAGTAGCGCTGCAGCAGTACTTGGAAGGCCGCCAAGAGGGTCATGTACAGCGTCACGCCGCGGCTGCGGCTCAGGGAATGAAGCGAATCGGACAGCTCCTCTGAAACCTGGAAGGGCATCTGCCCGCCCCTGAAAGCCTGCGCAAGCGGCCGGGGACGGTCGGTGGGAAACTCCAGCACAGGCGCATCCGCCAATCGCCCTTCCCAGTACGAAAGCTGATCCTGCAGCACCCGGCCATCGAGCCAGCGGCGTTGCCAGAAGGCAAAGTCGGCATACTGAACAGCAAGTTCGGGAAGGTTTGAAGCTGGGGACTCGGGCCGCCTCCTGCCTGCTGCCTCCATTTCGTAAAGCGCCGACAACTCCTTGAGCAACACCCCGATCGACCAGCCGTCCGAAACGATGTGGTGCAGGGTGATGAGAAGGAAAGCATCCGTGTTGGGCCTCGACCCAGTCGGCTGCCGCTGTTGCGTCGGCAATCGAAGGAGTGCGGCGCGGATGACGGGACCGCTGGAAGGGTTGAACGGGCGTGCTGCCTCTTGGCGCCTCAGCCGCAGGCCTTCGGCCTGTGACGGCTCTGCGTCCAGCTGCGACAAGTCGATGACCGGCAAGGAGAGCTGGGCCGCAGGCTCGATGACCTGCACGGGGCGGCCCTCTACTTCGGGGAAACGGGTGCGCAGAACCTCGTGGCGCCGGAGGATTTCGCTCAGGCTTCGCCTCAGCGCCGGGACTTGCAGCGGGCCTTTCAGCAGGAAGGTTTCTGCGATGTTGTAAAAGGGATTGCCCGGCGCCAGGCGATCCAGGAACCAGAGCCGCTGCTGGGAAAAGGAAAGGGGCAACTCGCCTTTCTGTTCCAGGGGCAGGATGGGGGGACGGGACTGGGAGAAGGCGTTTCGGAGCCTTTCGGCCAGCCCGGCAATGGTCGGCGCCACGAAAAGATCCTGCAGGGAAAGATCCTGGCCGAAGTCGGCCTGAATCCTGGAAAGCATTCGGGTCGCCACCAAGGAGTGGCCTCCCAGCGAGAAGAAATTGTCGTGCAATCCCGGCCGGTTGACCTGCAATGCCTCTGCCCAGATCTCGGACAGCCGAGCATCGAGAGGATCACGCGGCGCAACAAGGGCCTCTCGGCGATTTGCCTGCAGGCCCTGCGGAGGCGGCAAGGCCCGGCGATCGACCTTGCCGTTGGGAGTCAGAGGCAGTCGTTCCAGGAATACGAAAAAGGCTGGAACCATGTAGTCGGGCAGCCTCCGGCTCAGGAAGGTGCGGAATTCACTCGTCAGTCGCCGGTCGGAACCGCCTTCTGAATCCGTCCCCTCCCC
>JANQFM010000604.1 GCA_028277865.1 Acidobacteriota bacterium | reverse complement strand
CCCAGCCCTGAAGGACTGGGCTAATAACCCGAAAGGCTGAAGGCTTTCGGGCAACCTGCTGAAGCAGGTGAAAACGCCGTTCCCCTTTTCTGCAACTGGCAGGAAACACCCGCCCTTAAGTTAACGCTTATCGGACCCGTCCCGGTGGAAGCAAAGGTTGAAACGATTTCCCTTCCTGGAGCTTCCGCTCTTTGCGACTTTGCGGCTTGGCGCGAAACTCCCGATGAACTACGGTAAAATCACCGTTTAAGATGGCCAGCAAGATCACATCAGGCTTTTTTGCCCAGGACACTCTAAAGGTGGCGCGGGAATTGCTGGGTGTGGAGATGGCCTATGGAGATTGCCGGGGTGTGATTGTCGAAACCGAAGCCTACTGCGGCGATCCGGCCTCCCACGCCGTTACGCGGCCCAACACCGGCGTCTTGTTGCGGGAGACCTTTGGCTGCATCTACATTTACAGCATCTACGGGATACACCGCTGCCTTAACTTCACTTCCGACGAAAGCGGACCCGGCGCTGTGCTTATCCGGGCCTTGGAGCCCCTGCGGGGGATCGAGTCGATGATGGCCCGGAGGGGGACCGAGCGGCTGCGCAATTTGACCAGCGGGCCGGCCAAGCTGGTCCAGGCTCTGGCGGTCGATCCGGCGCTGCACGGGCAAGAGATCGGACGCTCGATCCGGTTGCGGCGGCTTTGGGAGGTCAAGGAGAAGGACGTTGCCTGGGGGCCGCGCATCGGGATCTCGAAGGCTCAGGAGTTGCCTTGGAGGTTCTGGGTCAAAGGGAACAAGCATGTCTCTGTGTAAGCATTCGGCTAACCTGTCCGGCCACCACCGGGCCCGTCCCGGTGGAGCCTTGATTGACAGCTAGAACCGGACTCCCACAGATGGCCACCACGGGGCCTGTCCCCGTGGGGCCATGTTTCTAGCTGTCAATCATGGTCCCCAAGCGGACAGGCCCCGTGGTGGACCCAGAGCACCCGGTGGCCGTGCACCTGACGGGTTAACCGGTGGTTACGTCTCTGTGGCTCTCATTCCACTTGGCCGAGCAAGCGCAAGATGTCGGCTTTGCGGTGGGAGAGTTCGGTACGCAGAGATGGGGTCAGGATGCCTCTTGCAGCGCTGAAGCGGAGTCGGTTGCCGGCGGCTTTCAGGTCGATGCCAAGGCTGCGCAAGTGAGAAAGGAACTGGACGGTGGTCATGGCCTGAAGGTCCGGCGGCAGATTTCCGCTGTCGCCCAATCCGCTTCGGTCCAGGTAGCTGCGGGTCAAGCCCAGAATGTAGGGGACGACTTCCTCCCCGTAGTTGCGGATGGAAGGGCTGTGCCAGTGCTGGGCAACCCAGGCGGTGACGTAGATTCCCCGCGCGGCCATCAAGGCGGGAAGACAGGACTCGTCCTCCTCAGGCAACTTGCGGATACCTCGGTATCCATCCAGGAACGATTTGCGCATGACTTTGAAATCCGCACGTCCAGCGAAGCGCAGGATCGATGCTGCAATGTCAAAAAGATAGTGGCCCCAGCCGCAGTCTGCAAAGTCGATGGCCCGGATCTCTCCTTGCTGAATCAAAATATTAGCCGGCTGAAGATCGGAGTGGATGATCCCGAAAACCTTCGGATCCCTGCCCAGGCGGCTGACTTCTTGCTCAATCTTCCGCGCAGCCTGGCGCATCATCTGGTGCTGGTGGCGGCTCAACAAGGGGAATTCCTGATCGGGAACCTGAGCTGGCAGATTGCTGCAATCCCAGTTGGGGCGGACGAACCCCTGGGGAGCAGCGAAAGCCTCCGAAGCATCGTGCAGACGTGCCACAAAGCCTCCCACCTGCCCATACAGCTCGGGCGTCAGGACAGATTCCAGGGGCACACCCTCGACCCATCGAGTGAGCTGGCAAAGGCGTGAGCCCGGGACGTCGGCAGCCGATGCCGACACCATCCTGCGGCCGTCCTGGGCGGCCACCGGTCGGGGAACCTGCAGGTGCCTGCCGGCCAGCCAGTTCAGCCAATCCTGTTCCGATCGCAGCAGCGCTTCTGCTTGGCCTCCCGGCTGGATTCTGAGAACAAACCGGCCCCTGTCGGAGTCGTCGACTCGGAAGGTGGTGCTGGCGGAATGAGCCAGCAGCCGAAGCTGCGCGCCTGACAGTCCGTAGAAGGTCAGCGCAGCCTCGGCCAAATCCTGCAGCCGCCGCGCTTGCTCATCGTGATCGAGTTGGGAGAAATGAAGGTCCAAGGTCCGAGGTTACGGGATCCAGGCTTCAGGTTCCAGTATGCTGCTCACTTCACGGAACGCGATGCAATGAAGTTCGACAAACGCCACCGCCGGGCCTGCCCCGGTGGAGCGATGATTGACAGCTAGCCAAGCGGCCTCCTTTCACTCTCTGTGCGCCTCCCCGCCCCTCCCCCCAGGGCGGCACGCCGCCCTGGGGGGAGGGGCGGGGAGGGCTTTTCTTTGGGTCCATCGCCTCTACCTAGCTGTCAATCACGGACTCCACCGGGGCGGGCCCGGCGGTGGCCCACACCTACTTCGCAATTCTGCTTTCTCTTGAGGAGCAGTCGTGTTAAGTCTCAGTGCTCCCTTCTTCCTGATTCCTGCCTCCTTTCTCCTGCCTCCTCTGCTATATTGTCCCGCCATGTCAATGATGCAAGGAAAAGTCGCTGTTGCAACCGGCGCCGGCACAGGGATTGGCAAGGCGATCGCCTGCAAGCTGGGGCAAATGGGTGCCCGAGTAGCTATCTGCGGACGCCGTTCCGAGGTCCTCGAAGAAGCGGTGGCCGAGATGGAGGCTGAGGGAATTGATGCCTGGCAAAGTGCCTGCGATGTGTCCAGGCTGGAGGAGGTGAGGCGTTTTTTCGAGCAGGTTGAGCAGCATTTCGGCCCGGTGGACCTGCTGGTGAACAATGCCGGAAGCTCGGGCATCACTTCGGTTTCCTCGCCGGATTTTAAACGATGGGACAGCATTATCGGCGCGAACGTCAACAGCCTTTATTACTGTACTGCCGAAGCATTGAAGAGCATGCCCGATGGAGGGCGCATCCTCAACATATCCTCCATCCTGGGCAAGTTCGGGGTGCCGGGATATGCGGCCTACTGCACCTCCAAGCATGCCGTGGTGGGCTTCACGCGATCGGCGGCATTGGAATTGGCTTCGCGCAAGATCACTGTCAACGCCGTCTGCCCCGGCTGGGTCGAAACCGACATGGCCCGCCAAGGGATGGAATCGGGCGCCCAGGCCGGGGAGATCAGCTATGAGGAATTCCGCAAGAGAGCCCTCAACGCCGTCCCCCTGCAGGAGATGATCGAGCCGAGTGAAGTGGCCGAGCTGGCTGCCTATTTGCTCAGCCCCTCGGCAGCCAATATCACGGGCCAGTCGATCAACATCTGCGGCGGCCAGGTCATGCACTAAGTACTGCCTTCCGCAAATACGCTGGCATTCGGCCGCCCCTGAATCCGCGCCGCGGGCACCTGGCTCGCTCGCCATAGTCCCGGCTATGACTCGCTCCCCAGGCACCCGCGGCGCGGCCCAGTGACGCCCTCGATACGTCACCGTATTTACGGAAGTCAGTACT